>JACCRD010000032.1 GCA_013813755.1 Acidobacteriota bacterium
GGCGGCAAGCGCGGCTTTCAGGGCTTTATCGGCAGAATATTTACTTTTTGTGTCCGCGCCATCCGACAAAACAATAATAGCTTTTCTTTTTTCGGAACGAGCGGCAAGTTCCTCGGCAGCTTTATAAATGGCGTCGTTTAACACGGTCATCCCGCCTGCCTTCAATTCGTAAACAGTGTGGGCGATGTCACGACTGCCAGAGAAATTCTGGACAAGCGAAACTTTAGTGTCAAAATTATAAATCGCCACCGCATCTTCAATACGCAAGCCATCGAGAAAATTTATTGCCGCCGAACGCGCCATCGACACGCGTGATTCCATACTGCCGGAAGTATCGAGCAAAATTGCAGCGGCAAAAGGTGTTCTTTCGGCTTCAAAGAAAATTACTGCCTGCTCTTTTCCGTCCTCCAAAACTTTGAATTGAGATTGTTTTAAACCGGAAACTGATTTGCCCTTATCATCAATAATTGTCGCATTTAGAACAACTAAAGAAGATTCTACTTTAATAATATCCAGATCATCCTGAGCAGATGTATCTGATAAAAAGCAGAGAGCCATCAATACGAAAATAAAGAAGTTAAATAACTCTTGAAAAAACTTGCGCATCTCGAAATGAAAAATATAAAAATCTAGTTTTTGCGAAATCTGATAAATCGAACAACTCTCAAAAGAACATTGGAACTTTGAATGGCAACTACTGAAACAGTGTGACGAGTTTGTTTTTTCAGTTCGGCAACCAGTCTGCCCGTCGTACTCTGAAGTGATTTCAGTGCATTCAGAACATTTGAAGGTTTTTCTTCCGTCACAGTTTCGTCGATCTCCACATCGCCGTCGTCATCGGCGCCGATTTCGCTGCGAATTTTTTTGACCAACTTCTCGACCCGATTTAATTTCTTTTGATCTTCAGGAGTTAAAGAATTGTTTTGAGCAAAAGATTTTTCCAACTCGAAACTAAGTTTTGCGACTTCTTCGCCGCGCTCGATGAGTTGTTCAAAGTCTTTTTTTTCGGTTTCAATTCTTTGTTTAGCAAGCGATTCCTTAATGCTTTTCGGATAATCTTCTTTGTTGGAATTCGGTTTGCCGCTGGCTGTTGTAGCATCACCCTGCGCGTGGACGCAGACGTTTGCGGCAACAATCAGGAGAGTGAAAAAAATTAGACGAATAAGATTTAAAATCATTTTGAATTTACTGCGGGTCAATATCTTGCGGCGCGTCAGGAGAAATACCGGTCACTAATTCAACCAGTTTCGATAAATATTCGTCTTCGGCAACACCTCTGCTTTGAAGAGTTGTCCATTCGGAAGATAAACCGTTGCGCGATTTTCCTTCGACATTCGCCCTGACCGAAACATTATTTTGGATTCCGTCAATCGATTGAACCTCGATAATAAATGTGTAGCGACCGCTGGTCCATGAACTGTCGGAATTGGGTATGTCGGCATAACGGCTGAGTTCGCTGCGGGAAATAACCGCGCCTTTAGCGAAAACATATGGTTCGGTAACTATTATTCCGTCACTGAAGCGGGAAGCGGATTCGTCAACGATGAATTTATTATCCTTGAGAACTTCTAATATTTGATTTATCAAAACGTCGCGCCGCGAATTCATTTTATAAGGATTGGCGAGCAGCGCGCGCACCTTGGTCTTTTCTTTACCCCAGTTTATCGAACGACCGCCGACCCCCGTGCTTTGCGTCGATCTACCGCCTTCTTCCTTTATTTTTTTGGTCTGCGTATCGATACCTTTTTGCGAGAAAACAGCCAGAGAGAAGAAAAACGTCAAAGTGAGACAATAAATTAATTTTTTCATAAACATCCGTTGACAAATTTTTTCCAAATCTAAATATAACGTAAAGAACAGGCGAATCAAAAGTTTGATGAAGATAAAAATTTAATAGTTGTCAAAGCAAACTTAATTATTCGAATCAATTTTTTTTTGCATTTCCCACAAAAGAAGATGTTTGAGAAAAGAATGATGAGCGGCAAAACGGGCAATACAAAAACCAGCGATGCCGTCAAGAAATCCGCCTTTTAAAATGTACGTTTGCAAAAAGCTGGTCAATCCAACTGTGGCTATTTTTAGGATGCCGGTTCGTTTTCCGCGCTCAAACATTTGCCGCGCGGCAAGCGGAGCGTAGCGCTCGCCAATCATTTTGTGATGATAAGCGGCGTCGGGAATGCTGTAATGGACAATATCGCTTTTTAATTTTTCAGTCGCCGCGCCGTCATTCATCTGAACGGATTCGTGAATCAAAACATTTTTCCATCTTCCTTTTTGACGGTTAAAAAAACGCAGCTGAAAATCAGGATACCAACCCCCGTGTCGAATCGTCCGATTCATGTAGACAGAAAGTCTCGGAATGCGAAAACCGTCTGCTAATCTTATTTCAGGAAGAGTTTTTAAGAAAAGGATTTCTTGTTTTAACTTTTCAGAAACTATTTCATCAGCATCGAGGCTAAAAATCCAATCGTTAGACGCCTGATCAACGGCAAATTGTTTTTGGTGAGCGAAACTCTGCCATTTATTGACTAGAACTTTCGCGCCGAGTGATTCAGCAATCTCACGGGTAGCATCGGTTGACTCGGAATCAACGACTAGAATTTCATCAGCCCATTCGACTGAACGGAGAGATTCGGTAATATTTTTTTCTTCATTAAAGGCGATGATGCAGACGGAAATTTTCACAAAAGGATTTTCTCAAACTTCAAGCAAAATATAAAGAGTCGACAAAGCGACTCTTCAAGTAAAATCTTAGGAAATTTATCAGAAAGACTGCTAACCCCGGTTATTTTTGTTCATCGACGGGAGAATCAACTTCGATATTATTGAAACGAAAGGTCGTCGAAGTAGCACGCTGCAAGTCTGAGAGCGCTTTATTGTAATCGGTTTCAGCACGAATTACGGCATTGCGGGCGTTGGTCAAAGCGTTTTCGCGCTGGAACAATAGAAATGTTGTTGAGCGTCCGACATCAAAAAGTTTACGCTCGCCCTGAATTTGAATTTCAGCGCTTTCACGCGCTCTTCGCGCTGTCAAAACTCTCTGCCGCGCTGTTTCCACTGCCTGGACAGCGTTTCGCACTTCGCTAATGACAATTTGTTCCTGGGAGCGCATCTGCGCCTGGTTAGAGTTTTGCTGAATTTCGGCGCCCGCCAGATTCGCCTTCGCCGTCTGGTTGCGCAGAGGTATCTGAAAAGTTACGCCGACCGAATAATTTAACGCATCGGAGCGAAAAAGGTTTTGCAGCGAGCGAAAAGCTCCGCCGTTTAGGGAATTCGGCAAACCCTGAACCGGAAACTGTGGATTTAGAATTTGTTGATTGAGTGGTAGAAGCGAATTAAGTCTCTGCCGGAGAAGTTCTTCGTTTCCCGAAAATTGCGAAACAGACAAATTATCATCCGTCTGATTGCCGAGCGACAAACCGCCGAGCGAAACAGTCGAATTCAAGTCGATGCGCGGTTTGGTTTGATTTTTGAAAAAATCTATATCAATCACATTGATCTCGCGCTGGAGACGCAGGCGGCGCAGTTCCGGGCGATTGTCGAGCGCGTCTTTCAGCGCGTCTTCAATAATAATCGGCTCGTCGCTATAAACCGGTTTATCAATCGGCATAAAGGCTTGCGACCATTCGGGTGAGTTCGGGTCGCGAAGAAGAAGCGTCTTAAGAGTGTTTTCAGTGATTGAAACTTGTTGAGTAGAAAGCAAAACATCGCCTTCGCGGCTCGCAAGCTCAGTCGAAACTTCGGCGCGGGCAAGCGGCGCGGCGCTACCGGCGGTAATTCTGGCTTCAACCTGACGCAGATTTTCCCGCGCCAGATTCAAATTCGCTGCACGGTTCTGCTGGTCGCGCAAAGCAAAGACCAGATCCCAGTAGGCGCGCTGAACCCGCGAAATAATTTCAATTGTTTGGCGACGAAAATCGGCGTCTGATTGCTGAAGGCGTTTGCGCTGAATCTTAATCTGGCGGCGCGTGTTGTCAATCTTAAAATCACGAAACAGCGGCTGCGTGTAATTGACGCCGAGATTGCTGATATAAGTCGTGCTTGAAGAAGTTCCGAGACCGGAGGTTTGATTAAAAGACGTGTTATTTTGCGAATTTCTTCCCGTCTGGCTGTTGTTGAAAAACGAACTAATGTTTCCGCCGCCGCGCTGGATAAGTTTGTCAAAACCGGCATTTAGGCGAAAATCATTGGAAGCCGTCGAGCTGGTCGACGAACTGCGGGAAAATGTCGGACTCAAACTAAGAATCGGATCATACGCGCCGAGAAGCGAACGGAGTTGTGTTTCCTGAAAACGCACGTCGTCACGCGCTACTTCAATATCATTATTATTTTCCAAAGCCCTCCGAATCGCTTCATTAAGCGAAAGCGTCTGAGTTTGACTCATCTGTATGCCGACTCTCGTAAGTGAAAGATTGGAATAATCATTCACTGAAGCTTCGTTTTCCTTTGTTTCATTTGAAACATTGGAAACAGCCGAAACAGTATTTTCAATTTTGGCTCCGGCAGTATTTTCTTTCGCTTCGGCGATGTTTTTTGTCATCTGTGGTTCAGCCTTCGGAATTTGAGCCTGAGCTTTCAAGATGCCAAAGCTTGCCAAAAATACAAAAACAAAACTGGAAAAAGCAAAATAGCGTATAATTTTCATTATAAAAAAACTCCGGGTTTCGAGATATAAAATAAAATGAAACGTATAAATTCAAAGGGTTTCTACGTTAGAAAAGTTTGGTTTGTTTCAAAAAATTGGCGCGCCGTGTAATCTTTAAGCGTGTTATTTTTACAAATCAGGCGGCAGTTTATAATCTTTGAACTTTGCGGAGATATAAGTTATCTTCAATTTTTTAAGATGGCAAATTATTTTATTGGGAGGAATATTTATAATGGGTATCAAAGTTGGTATAAACGGTTTTGGGCGTATTGGGCGCAATGTCATGAGAACGGCGCTCGGTGACGCGGACATTGATTTTGTAGCGGTCAATGATTTAACCGATACAAAAACATTAGCGCATTTATTAAAATACGATTCGGTGATGGGGAATCTGGAACAGGATATATCCGCGGCTGAAAATTCGATCAATGTAGATGGTGATGAATTTCGCGTGTTCAGCGAAAAAGATCCGGCTTTAATTGACTGGAATTCGGTCGGAGCGGAAATTGTCATCGAATCGACGGGACGTTTTACCAATGCTGAAGACGCAAAAAAACATCTCGGCGGAACAGTTAAAAAAGTAATAATCTCCGCGCCCGCCAAAGGCGAAGACGTGACGATTGTTTTGGGCGTGAACGACGAAATGTATGAAGCGGGAAAGCATAATATTATTTCGAACGCTTCGTGCACGACGAATTGTCTCGCGCCGGTTGCCAAAGTGATGCACGACAAATTCGGCATTAAAAACGCGCTGATGAATACGATTCACTCTTATACAAATGACCAGCAGTTGCTCGATCTGCCGCACAAAGATCTACGCCGCGCCCGCGCCGCCGGGCTTTCGATGATTCCGACTTCGACCGGCGCAGCAAAAGCCGTCGCGCTTGTTATTCCTGAATTAAAGGGCAAGTTCGACGGAATATCCGTGCGCGTTCCGACGCCAAACGTCTCTCTAGTTGATGTAGTAATGAATTTGGAAAAAGAAACGACGACCGAAGAAGTAAATCGTGTTCTGAAAGACGCGGCAAACGAAGAGATGAAAGGCATTCTGCAATTTTCAGAAGAACCGCTTGTTTCGATTGACTTTCGCGGAAATTCGCATTCATCGATTGTCGACGCGGAAAACACCAAAGTTATCGGCGGCAGATGCGTCAAAATTCTTTCGTGGTATGACAACGAATGGGGCTATTCATGCCGCGTGCGCGATTTAGTGAAATTTATTGCGAACAAAGGAATGTAAAAATTTACAGAGCTAGAAGTGGATAAAAAGAGATTAGAAAATCGAATGGTTTTTCTTGTGTTCCTACTTGTTTTTTTCATTCCTGTAAAATCCTGTAAAAAAAGCTTTCAAAGATTTATGAACAAAAAGACAATTAAAGATATAGACATCAAAGGCAAACGAGTTTTCATTCGTGTGGATTTCAACGTGCCGATCAAAAACGGCAAAATCGAAGACGATACCAGAATTCAAGGCGCTATGTCGACGATCAAATACGCGATTGAAGAAGGCGCCAAAATCATT
>JACCRD010000038.1 GCA_013813755.1 Acidobacteriota bacterium
GCACTGTGTTCGTTTACAGTGATGCGGCTTGGCGTTATCGTTTCAGATCCGAACAGCTTTCGTGCTGCGATTGTTTTCACCCTTCCGCCGCCGGGCAAGACAAACTCGGGCAGATAATGAAAAACGGTTTGAGTTGCAGCACTGTGAATCCTTGTTGTAAGGATACAGGCAACCCTTTGACCGACGGTAAATGCGCCCGAACCGAAGCAAAAAGAATTTTTTACAAAGGATTTTTTGAGTAGGTTTTATTGACGTTTCATTTGAGCCGGATAAACAGACTGACCGGATAAAGAACCAGGCTTTCAAAGCTTGATAGTTGAGAAACATAAATTTCTTGTACTCCCTCATAAAAATGCGGCAAACCCAACAGAGATGTATAGCCGCCCTTTTTATTTTTTCGACTTTTTTCTAAAACCTTGCGTCTAAAAAATAAGCGTAATTTTTTGCGCTTCAAAGCGCGTTTAATAAACTTCTCGTGCGGAATCGGTTGAAAAACACGAGTAATGGTCAATCAATTAACGGATGAGCAATTAGTCGAAATAGCCGTCGGGAATAATCCTGAAGCCTTCGGTGAAATTGTCAAAAGATGGGAGCGCAAAATTTTTGCTCTCTGTTTCGGTATGCTCAACCGGGAAGACGAAGCAAAGGACGCGGCACAGGAAACTTTTATTGCCGCTTTTCGAAGTTTAAAAAATTTTCGTGGTGATGCAAAAGTTTCGTCGTGGCTGCACCGGATTGCGGTCAACCAATGTTTAACGACCAAACGCCGCACTAAAAGCCGCGCCGAGAGTTTTATTGATGATGACGAACGCTCAAATGAACAAATTTTTGTCGCGCTCGCAAAAATTTCGCCGTCTCGCACAACCGAACAAAACGAGCGGTTAAAATTCGTTCAGAAGGCGGTTCAGTCTTTGCCAATTGATTTACGACAAATCGTGGTAATGAAAGAGTTTGAAGATATGACTTTTCAAGAGATCGCAGAAGTTTTGGAAATTCCTCTGAGCACAGTTAAAAGTCGTCTTTACACGGCGCTCAAACAACTTCGGATGAAACTTGAAAAAAACCATCTGGAAATTGTCTAAGCGGAAAATTGTTCAAATTAGTAATGAAATAAAATTATGTTAGACAAAAATAAATTTAGTTCGTCTTGTTCTTATTCCGAGCAGCTAATTTCTTATTTATACAAAGAAATGGAAAAGCCGGAAGAAAATAAGTTTGAAACTCATTTGCAAACCTGCGCGTTTTGTTTTGAAGAACTTTCTGGTTTCGATGTTGTTCTTTCTTCGATCAGCGAATGGCGGAAAGTTGAATTTTCCAATTTAGAAACTCCAGTTTTGGATTTTCTTCCCGTTCAAACAAATACGAATATTATTAATTCGCAGGCGGAAGAAAAAAATTGGTGGATTGCCATCAAAGATCGATTTTTCCCCGCGTCTCCGATTTTCGCAGCATCGGCGTTTGCAGCTTTGCTAATTTGTTTCGGGCTAGCGTTTATCGTTTTTGATTACCCAAAAAAGGTTGAAGTCGCTGAATTCAGTATTCAAAACGGCAGCAATGTTATTTTACCCATTGTTAAAACCAAAAACAGTTTGGGTAATAATAATTTCGGCGCAAATCAAATTGAAAAATCTTCTGAAAGTTTCGTTGAACAGCCGCAAGTAATTGATAAAGCTACGGCTGATTTGCGGGACAACTCAGTGCCAAGAAATTTTGTCTCGAAGATCAAAAATGATTCGATTCGGGCAACAAATCGAAAATCTACGCCTATCGCTGAAAAGACCGCGTCAATCAGCAGAAAGCCCGGAACACCGAAACAAGATAGAAAAACGCTTTTACCAAAGTCCCGAAATGCTCCTTTTCTGGCGGATATTGAGGAAGTCGAAGACGATACGCTGCGGCTTGCCGATTTGTTTGACGGAACTGATGCTAAATAATTTTTTGAGGTTAAGAAAGATGAAGAAATCAAAATTTTTGTATTTTATATTGGCGAGTTTGTTTGTTTGTTTAAGTTTTTCAAACGCTTTTAGCCAGGATGAACCGCCGTCTGACGCGCCTCCAAAGATGAATAATTCGCGTCGTCAGAACATATTACAGGAACTGAATTTGTCGCAAAATCAAATTCGGCAAATTCGCCGGATTAATCAGGAAAATAGATCGCTTCTGCGAGCGACACAAGATCGTCTGCGTGAAGCAAGCAAAAATCTCGACGCGGCTATTTACGCGGACGTTCTTAACGAACCGGATATTCAATCAAAAATGAAAGAATTACAAATGGCGCAGACAGAGATGATTAAAATTCGCGCTTTTAAGGAATTGGCGATTCGCAAAGTTCTGGAACCCGCGCAATTATCGAAATTTCGGGAAGCGAGCCAAAATTTTCAGCCAAAAATGGAAAAGTCCGGGGCTGAAGGTCTTTATCGACGATTGAACCGGCGAAACCGCAAATTCAATTCACGCGCCCGTCCATAAATCAAAAATTGCCGATCAATTTTAAAACTTAAAATATTAGATGAGTCGACTTTTAGTAAAAGTCGACTTTTTTTTATTTGTTGTTTTTTGAACTTCATTGTAATCTTAAATTTCGCACTTTCAACAATTGAGCGATGAATCTACTTCAAAAATTTTTGCTTGAGCTGCAGGAAATAACGCTTTTAATCACGGCTGCTTTTGTCGGTTTGTTTAAGAGTCCGCGTTACGTTAAAGAAACCGTTAAACAGATGGATTTGATTGGTGTCGGTTCGCTGCCAATTGTAATTTTGACCGGTTTTTTTACCGGCGGCGTTTTAATTCTGCAAACCTTTCCGCTGCTGGTTTATTACGGAGCGCAGGGCGAATCGGGGAAGGCGGTTTCGACATCTCTGATTCGAGAACTCGGACCGGTTTTATCGGCTCTAATGGTTTCGGGTCGTATCGGCTCGGCAATTTCCGCTGAACTCGGTTCGATGGTTGTATCCCAACAGATTGACGCGATGCGCGCTCTCGGCACAGACCCTTACCGCAAACTTGTCGCCCCGCGGCTGATCGCGCTGATCTTTATGCTTCCCTTTCTAACCGTGGCGGCTGATGTTTTTGGTTTAATCGGCGGAGGAATTGTCGCCTCCACACTTTTTAACCAGGATTATGGGGTTTTTCTCGCTTCTGTGCGAAACGGCATTACGGTTGAAGATATTATTAGCGGAGTAATCAAACCGCTTTTTTTCGGTTTGATTATCGGCAGCATCGCCTGTTATAAAGGTTTGAGCACTACGGGCGGCACGGTTGGGGTTGGACGTTCAACCACCAGCGCTGTTGTTTTATCTTCGATTGTAGTCATTATTTTTGACTTTTTCCTGTCCAGAGCATTACAGTCAATTCTTGACGTTCGACCGGTATAAACTTATGATCACAAAAAAAATTTATGGTTTCAAACACATCTGAAGAATTGATTTCGAACAATGAAATCGTTGAAGAAGAACTCGAACCGACTGATTTGGAAGATGCGGTTGATAATATCGAGCGGGTCGTTCCGGCAATCGAATTTCGAGACGTCTATCTTTCATTCGACGACGCGACTATTTTAAACGGAATAAGTTTTACAGTTCGTCGCGGCGAAACAAAAGTTATTTTAGGACGCAGCGGCGGCGGGAAATCAACGACTATCCGTTTAATTCTGGGACTTCTCAAACCGGATTCCGGTCAGATTTTAATTGACGGCGAAGACATCACGCACTATAGCGAAAATGAAATGATGGAAGTCCGCAAAAAAGTCGGGATGGTTTTTCAGGAAGGGGCTTTATTTGATTCGCTTTCAGTTTATGATAACGTCGCTTATCGCCTGCACGAACAAGGCGTGAGCGAGCAGGATGTAGAAACAGAAGTGCGGCGAATGCTCCGGTTTGTTGATTTGGAAGACGCGATCGACAAAATGCCCGACGAACTTTCCGGCGGAATGCGGCGCCGTGTAGGAATTGCCCGCGCCCTGGTCGGGGACCCGCAAATTGTTTTGTTTGACGAACCGACCGCCGGACTGGATCCGCCAACGGCACGAACCATTTGCGAGCTTGCCATTAAACTGCGTGATCTGGAAGATGTTTCTTCAATTTTCGTCACACACGAACTAAAAAATCTCGAGTATCTTTCCAATGAATATGCCGTTGTTGATGAAAACGGCGACGTAAATTTTGAACAGGAAGGCGAGAAACTTTGTTTGATAAATACTGAAATTGTAATGCTAAAAGAAGGAAAAGTAATTTTTACCGGAAAAGATGATGAGTTTTACGCATCAGAAGATAAGTATATTCAAACTTTCGTGCACGGAAAATAAAGCACAAATGGACACTGCCAAAACAAAAGTGGAACTTTGATCGAATATTTTTTTTTACAATTTTCAAAACTAAATTTTCATAAGCTTTACTTTCAAAAATTTAATTTTGTATTTTGAATTTTTAACTTTATTTATGCCTCCAACCCAAAAAAACTTAAGCTTTAGTCAATTGCGAGTCGGAATTTTTGTTCTTGCCAGCTTGTTAATTCTTGGATTTTTGATTCTTAATGCAACCGGCGATTTCAATCCGTTTGAAAGAAAAATTCGTCTCAAAGCTCGTTTTGCGACGGCTGACGGTTTGCGTGAAGGCGCGGAAGTTCAGCTTGCCGGCGTGACAATTGGCAAGGTCGAAGAAGTTAAACTTCTCCCGCCAGACAGCCCGGAAGACGCGCGTGTTGAAGCGACACTGATTGTCGAGGAAATCTTTGACGGCAAGCCAATTTCAGAACGTATCCGCACTGATTCGACGGCGCAATTGATTGCTACAAGCATTCTTGCCAACGACAAAATGATCAACATTACGCCCGGAAGCCCGAAAGGACAAAATGTTTCTGAAAACGCGGTACTGAATTCAACCGAATCGATGTCGATTAATCAGCTGACCCAGACGGGCAACGAACTTCTGCAGCAAATCAACAAGATGTCTGTGCCGACTAACGAAATTCTTAACAAAGCCAATCGCGGCGAGGGAACGCTTGGGCGAGTGATCAACGACGAATCGCTTTATAACAATCTTGACGCGACGGTCGGTGAAACAAAACTGACGATGACGAAACTCCAAAATACGCTCGACCGCATAAATACGGGCGAAGGCAGCGCCGGAAAACTCCTGAATGACCCACAGCTTTACGACAATCTGAACCGGACAGTCGCGCAGCTCGAAGCAATTTCCAGAGATTTGCGTGCCGGGCGCGGAACTGCCGGAAAATTATTTAGCGACGACGCGCTTTACAACGATACGCGCGCTGCCATCGCCGATCTGCGAGTTTCAGCCGTGAAAATAAATGGCATCGCCGATGATTTCAAGGTAATTACCAATGATTTGAATGAAGGACGCGGCACCGCTGGAAAATTTTTAAAAGACGAACGCCTCTACGAAGACGCGCGAGTGGCGATTGGAAGGCTTAACACCACCGCGGAAAAATTTGAAATAATTTTGGGAGACGCGCAGGGCGGCAAAGGAACAATCGGAAAACTTCTGACTGATGAAAGCCTTTATAACAACGTCAACCAAACAGCTTCAAACGTCAATCAATTGTCGTCGGAAAGCACAAAGCTTATTTACGATTTTCGGCAAAACCCCAAAAAATATTTGACCATTCAATTCAAACTTTTTTAAAACTGTTCAAAAATTAGATTGTGAAAGTGCGAATAATAAAATTCTTTAAGGTTTTTGGACTGATTTGTTTTTTGCTGATTAATTTTCAGACCTTCATTTTCGCTCAGGAAAATTACGGGCGCGCGCACTTATGGGAAAAGGAAATCGCCGCGTTTCAAGACTTTGACAAAAAGGAATTCCCCAAAATGGGTGAGATTTTATTCGTCGGCAGTTCGAGCATTCGCGGCTGGCGCACTCTTAAAATTGATTTCCCCGAATTTTATATTATCAACCGCGGTTTCGGCGGTTCGCACCTCGAAGACGTCAATTTTTACGCCAATCAAATAATTTTTCCGTATAAACCAAAATTAATCGTGCTTTACGCCGGTGAAAACGACATTGTTGCCGGCAAATCTGTCGAAAATGTTTTTGCAGATTTTATGAAATTTGTCGCCTCCGCCCGTAAAAATTTACCAAAAACCCGAATCATCTACGTGTCCGCCAAACCGAGTCCGGCGCGTCAGGAGTTCGAGGGAAAATTTAAAGAGCTTAATAATTTGATCGAAACGGAAACGAAAAAGGATAAACATTTGCTGTTTGTTGATGTCTGGTCACTGATGATAGACGCAAACGGTAAATCAAAAAAAGAACTATTTCAAGCCGATTTGCTGCACATCAACACCGAAGGCTACCAAATCTGGCGCGACGCGCTCTTGCCGCATATCAAGCGCGGGTCAAAAAGAAATTTCCGGTAATTAATTTTTAGCAGAATATTCGCTTTTCTCTTTTGCCGAATTGAGCGGAGTCGCGACGACAAATTTTTGAACTAACAAATCAATTCCGGTAATCGCGCCGCCGACAACAACCGCGAAAGCGCCGCATTCAAAAGCTCTCCGCACATCTTCGGGTGAACCGAGTCGCCCTTCGCAAATAATCGGAATCGTCAATTTTCCGGCTAATTGTTCGACGAGTTTGAAATCCGGATTTGTCAGATGCTTTGTTTCCGCCGTATAACCGGAAAGCGTCGTGCTGATGACATCGACGCCCAAAGTTTCTGCTGCGCGCAAACCTTCTTCGAGCAGCGCGACATCAGCCATCAACGGTTGCTCCAACTCAGCCCGGATGCGTTTGACAATTGTTTCGATTTTTTCGCCGTTGGGTCGGGCGCGGCGGGTTGCGTCAATAGCGATGATGTCCGCTCCGGCTTCGGCGATTTGTTTTGCCGCGTCAAAGGTCGGCGTAATGTACACATCGGAGGAATCCTGAATTATTTTATAAATTCCGAGAATCGGCAATTTGACCGTTTTCCTGGCGGCACGGATGTTTTCCGGCGAATCGATGCGAACGCCGACCGCGCCGTTAAGTTCCGCGGTTGCGGCAAAAGCCTGGATAATTGCCGGTTTATTGAGCGGTGAATTTGCAGGAGCCTGACAGGAAACAATCAGACCGCCGCGCCAGTTTTCAAACGTCTTATTCATTCTTTTTTATGCGCCTTTCCGCTTCGCGCTGGTCTCCAAATTCGTTAATAAATCTTCGTTGATTTTAATTTTCGCCTGTCGATAAGCCATTAATAGCGCACCGATTGCCGGGTCAAAACGCGGTTCGATTAATGCGGCGTGGGGAATTTTAGTTTGCAGAATTTCTGCAAAATATTTCTTCATCAAGCGGGCGCGAAACATTCCGCCGACCCCGGCGACCGGAAATGCGTCATGAAATTTCAGCTGCCGCGCCGCGCTCAAAATGCTTTCGGCTAGAACATTCGCGCCGAATTTAATTTGCTCCTGAATAACGACATTTCCCGTCTCTGCTGCTTCGTGCGCCTTTTTCGCAAAACTCGCCAACTCATCGCGTGTTATTTTGGCATTATAGAAATCATCGGTTATTTGGCGAATCTTTTCGCGCCCAAAAAATTTAAGAACAAGATTTTCAAGATTATTTTTTTCGATCAAATTGTCCTGTTCTTTGATCGCCAGCCGAATAATTTGTGCTGAAAGCCAGAATCCGCTTCCTTCGTCGCTGAACAAATATCCCAAACCGCCGATCTTAGACGTTTCGCCCGTTTCGTTTTCACCATATACAACCGAACCGGTGCCGGCGATAACGACAATTCCGGATTTTCCGGCGGTCGCCCCAAAGAGCGCGTTCGGCGCGTCGTGCCCGACGGTCAGACATTCAGCTTTGACCATTTCGCCGATGATTTCTTTTTTATAATCCGCTCCGCCGGTCATTCCAAAATGCGCCGACGCGAAATGATAACCCGAAACAACATCTAAATTAGACAGTTCGCTGAAATATTTCTCCGCGTCTCCGCGTCTCCGCGTCTCCGCGTCCAAAACCGCTTTTCCGACACTTTTCAAAACCGCGTTTTGCAAACGCTCGCGCCCGCCCGGATGTTCGGCGTGATTCGACGCGCCGCCCAAACCGCGCCCCAAAATAGTTCCCGATTCGTCAGCGATTAAAGC
>JACCRD010000043.1 GCA_013813755.1 Acidobacteriota bacterium
GCGCCGAACACGAGCCGTGCTGTTTGCGCGTGAATGTCTTCGTGATTTTGAAACGCTTTGAGCATCACTTCATCCTGAGTGATGTGCGCGAGCAGACGCAGTTCCAGTTGCGAATAATCGGCGGAAATTAATTTGTAGCCCTTTTCGGGAATAAAAGCGCGGCGGATTTGCTGACCGAGTTCGGTGCGTATCGGAATGTTCTGCAAATTTGGGTCAGAAGAACTAAGCCTGCCGGTCGTCGTAACTGTCTGATTTAAGTTACCGTGAACGCGCCCGTCGTTGTCGATCAAAGTCGGTAAGACGTCCGAATAAGTCGCTTTGAGTTTATCGAGTTCGCGGTATTCGATAATAAATTGAGCGATTTCGTATTTTTCGGCAAGTTCGGTTAAAACGTCTTTAGAAGTTGAAATCTGTCCTTTTGAAGTTTTCCGCTTGGTTGCGATATTTAATTCCTGCAAAACTTCGCCGACTTGTTTGGGTGAGCCGACGTTAAATTCGCGCCCGGCGATTGCATAAATTTTGGCGGCGACCGTCTCGAGTTCGGTCGAGATAAAATCCGAAATGCCGTTGAGCGCGCCGATGTCGATATTCATTCCCGCCATCTCGATTTGGTAGAGAAGAGGAACAAGCGGCAATTCCATTTCCGTATAAATTTCTTCGAGTCCGTCTTCCAGAATTTTGCGGCGCAGAAGAGGCGCGAGTTGAAATGTAAAATCGGCGCGTTCCGCCGTTCGATATTGCGTTTCAGAGAATTCTTCGGGGATTTCGGTCGCCACTTCCAGATTTAAATTTTGCGCGGCGAGTAGCGGCAGCGAATAACTCGCGCGGGTAGAATCAATTAGGTAGGCGGCAAGCATCGTGTCGTCTGAAACGGCTTCCGGCTCAACGTCCAGCTTTTTTAAAACAGCCAGATTACGTTTGAAGTCGTGCGTGCATTTTTCCAGAAAACCGTTTGATAAAATATCTCTGAGCGGTGTTACGGCAGATTCGCGTCCGTCTTTAAAGTTTGCCAAATCAATGTAATGACTCGCGCCCGCGCCAATTGCAATCGCCACGCCGAGCGGTTCTTTGCGCGCATAAGAATCGGCTTTCGCGCCGGAGTTTGAATCGTCAACTTCAAAACTCCAGAAATCAAGTTCCCAAAGTTTGCGGACGAGTTTGTCCAAATCTTCGCGGGTGTCGATTATTTTATAACGCCGTTCGGCTTCGACAACCGGAGCGTTTGAATCTCCGTCAAAAAGCGGCGCGGAATCGGCAAATTCTCGGGTCAGAGACGTAAATTCAAGTTCACGAAAAAGCGCGTAAGCAAACTGGCGATTCGGCGCGTTGTGTTTGAGCGCGTCTAAATCGAGTTCGACCGGAACAGTTGTGTGAATCGTCGCCAGTTCCAGAGATTGGCGGATAATGTCCTGATTGTTTTGCAGACTTTCGCGGTAGGTTTTGTGCGTGATCTGCTCGGCGTTCTTTAAAACTTCTTCGATTGATCCGAATTGCTGGACAAGTTTCATTGCGCCTTTTTCGCCGATGCCCGGCGCGCCCGGAATATTGTCAATCGCATCGCCCATCAAACCCAGAAGGTCAACAATGCGGGTTGGTGGCACACCAAATTTTGCTTCGACCCATGCTTCGTCACACCATTCGATGGGCGGCACCGGAACTTTACGCTTTACGCTCTGCGAATTCTGACGCATACAAACAATCAGGGGATCCCGCACGATCTGGCACAAATCCTTATCGTTTGACACGATCACCGCCTGCATTCCTTTTTCCGCGACTTTCAGAGCGAGCGTTCCGATCAAATCGTCAGCTTCAAAACCGTCTAATTTCAAAATCGGAATGTCGAACGCTTCGCAGACTCGTTTGATATACGGCATCTGCGAAGATAAATCGTCGGGCATATCGGCGCGATTCGCCTTGTATTGGGCGAACGATTCGTGGCGAAAAGTTTTTGTCGATGAATCGAAAATAGCGGCGATATAATCAGGTTTTTCGTCGGCGAGAAGTTTGCGCAGCATATTTGTAAAAACAAAGACCGCCTGCGTCACCTGCCCGCGCGAATTTCGGAGCGGTTCGGTTCGCGAACCCATCGGAGCGAAAAACGCCCGAAAAATGTGCGACATCGTGTCAATTAAAAATACTCGTTTCGGATTTTCCTGGATCATAATTATTTAAGAGATTTTACCACAGACAACTCAAAGGATTCACAGAAGCCGCATAAGATTTTATACCGCCCGGCAAATCTTCTTTTCCGGCTCAATTCGGTATTCTCTGCTGGCACGGTGCTTGCTCGAAAAGCATAAAAATTATAGTCCGCTGTATCAAAAACGCACTATCAATTTTCAGACAAAAAACTAAAGGATCAACAAGGAGAATTTATGGACGCGATTGAATTACTAAAGGATGACCACGATAAAGTTGACCGGCTTTTTCAAAAAGTAAAAGCCACGGATGAGGGCGAACACCTTGCGCTTTTTAAAAAAATAAAAGCGGAACTCGACGCGCATACACATATCGAAGAAAAGATTTTTTATCCGAAATTAAAAGAAGAAGAAGAACTAAAAGATATCGTTCTCGAAGGAATCGAAGAACATCATCAGGCTAGAATGTTTTTGCGCGAGCTGGCGAATTTGACCGAGGACAGCGAAAAATTTGAGCCGAAATTAAAAGTCTTAATAGAAGACATCGAACATCACGTGATGGAAGAAGAAGGCGAAATGTTTCCGAAAGTAAAAAAGGTTTTCGATGCCGCGACTTTGCAGGAATTAGGTAAACAGATGGCTGAGGAAAAGCAAATTTTTATGAAATCGAACCAAGCAAATGCTTGATAATTGTTCAATATTTAATCGAAAAAGCTGCGGATTGTAAATTACAATCCGCAGCTTTTTCGTTAGGATTTTTCTGCCTTTGCCAACTTTTGAGAAATTCTTATTTGTTTTGTAAATTAACAAACACTCAAAATTTTATCTTGTCGGCAAAGTTCGTGAAGAATTTCGCTAATGAATTTGACAGCAAAAATCGTTTAAGATAATCTAACCATTCGTTTTTCGTATGGGAATCGGGCTATTTTAATTTTGATTTAGAAACTTTGGGACATTTTCCCCGGCAGGATTCTAAACACCAATGCTTTTACGGTCTGTTCGTCTAGGGGTCTAGGACACCGCCCTTTCACGGCGGCGACACGGGTTCAAATCCCGTACAGACTACCATCCTTTCTGCAATATTCGGCATCTATACTGTTAAAATCATTCGCTTACACAAAAGAAGCGAATTTTCCACTTTTGGGTTTGATTTGGACACACTCAAGGACACATTCAATTTTCAAACATCATCAACGAGTCAGTTTAATTTATAATTTCTTCAATTTTAGGTTTTAACCTTAGTTTCAATTTTAGCGGAGATTAAAGTAGAAGGCTAACCATATTGCGTTATGATTGCCTTCCTCGTTTTGGCTTAATATTCGCTAGGAAGCAAAATAGTCGTAGAGCTTCTATCAGCCTCTGTAATCACCCACAACTTCACATCCTGTGATGTTCTATAAGCCGATAAAATCCGAAAACCTTCTTTAACTGAAAGCTCATTTTCTCGTCTGTCATCTTTGCAAATTATTCCCCATTCGCCTTTCTGATGTTTCAATAGAAACTCATTCGGCAACTGATTCGATTCTTCTAAT
The DNA here is from genome assembly GCA_013813755.1 of Acidobacteriota bacterium. Taxonomy (GTDB): domain Bacteria; phylum Acidobacteriota; class Blastocatellia; order Pyrinomonadales; family Pyrinomonadaceae. Next base: position 3,671 of record JACCRD010000043.1, read on the forward strand.
GCTTCTCTTGCTCCGACTGTTAAATAAACATTTCTAAGCGGAAACAAAACAGCCGATTCATTTAAAACTTCTAGCTTCCGCCGAAACTTTAGCCAAAAGAGTTTTTCGTCTTTTGAAATAAATGAAAGGAAAGAATCAATTTGCTTGATTATCGCTTTCCGTTCGTTTGTGTCTGCTCGTTTGTAGAGAGCAAGCATTTGATCTTGTTGATAATTCAAATACGCTTGTTTAGCGTCGAGTTGTGTTTGTGTTAAATTCATAATTGTCTCCATTCAAATTTATTTTGGGTGGTTAGAGAGGCTTAGGAAGTCCGCCAAGATTTTCCTAAGCCTTTCGCTTTTAGGCTGATTGACGTTTCAAACTTTGCCGATAAATGTTTGCCGTTGCAGCGCCGATGATGTGATAGCAAACAAGTCTTCTTTCGCTTGCCTTGCATTCACATTGTCCGAACTTTTCACCGTCTTTGACATCAAAACGAACGGTGTAAGAATTGGTATTATTGGAAGATTTCACGGAAAAGATGCGGTCAGCAATAAACCGGACTTGCGGCTTTAATTTTCTGCATCTTTCTATTGCCTTTGCTGTGTTTTCAGTAGTTAATTTAATCATTTTAGTTTCCTCTCGGTTTTTGATTTGTCATCTTTGACTTGATTAAAGTATAGTGTAACCACTATATTAAGTCAATCAAAGTCTTGTCAAAACACTAGATTTTTGATATTTTATTTTCTATGAGCTTAGAAGGATTTTTAACCACAAAAGAAGTGGCTGAGAAACTTGGTGTAAGTGTTGGAAGAGTTCAGCAATTTATAGCTGAGGGAAGGTTGCCTGCGACCAAAATAGGGCAAACAAACTTAGTTAAAGAGGCTGATTTGAAACTCGTTCAGAATAGAAAGACAGGCAGACCGTCAAAAGATAAAAGCAAACAATAAGGTTATAATTTAGTTGTTCAAGCTGTTCAACTTGTTCAAGTAGTAAACAGTTGAACAAGCTGAAAGATTACAGGTTGTTTCATAAACGCCGCTTTGTAAGAACGAGATTTGCGGCAATTTGCTCTTATTTCGGATTTTATGCCGCAAGTTTGCGGTATAATAACTAGTTAGGCGGCTGTGCGATATGTTACGAAATTTGTAAGTTATAATGGAGTATAGGGC
>JACCRD010000047.1 GCA_013813755.1 Acidobacteriota bacterium
TGATTGGTCAATTAATCGAGCAGGGTGAAATTAAATTAATGGGAACGCCATCGGCGATTTGGTTGGGAGTCCCGCTCAGAACTTTATCGGGAAATATCGGTATTCTGGTTGTTCAACATTACGATGACGAAAACGCTTATAATCATCGAGACCTTGAATTTCTTACCTCTGCCGCAGACCAAATTGCTCTGGCAATCGAACGAAAACGTGTAGAAGAAGCATTGCAGGCGAGCGAAGCCGCGCAGCGGGAGTTGGCGGAAACACAGTTAGCCGTGTTTGATGCGTTACCCGCTCAGATCTGCCTGCTCGACAAAAATGGAGATATTCTCGGTGTAAATAAATCCTGGAAGCAGTTTGCTGTCGGAAATAATTACAGCGGTAATAATTATGGGATTGGAATCAACTATCTAGAAGCGTGCAAAGGCTCAAAAGAAGCGGCGGACGGATGCCGGTCGGTTCTTTCGGGAAAATCAAATCATTTTGAATTGGAATATCCGTGCCACACTCCGCTTGAAAAAAGATGGCTCAAAATGAACGTCACTCCCATTAACACGGAAAAACCTGCGGGCGCAGTCGTGATGCACGTTGATGTGACGGGGCGTAAATTTGCGGAAGAGGCACTGAAAGAAAGCGAAGAACGTTACCGTGATTTGTTCGAGAACGCCAATGACTTGATTTACACACACGACTTGGAGGGACGCTTTACATCGCTGAACAGAGCCGGGGAAGAGATAACCGGCTACTCGCGCATTGAAGTACAAAAAATAAATATTACAGATATCATTCTGCCTGAATATTTGGAATTAGCCAGAGAGATGATCGCCCGTAAAATTGAGCAGAAAATTACGACCTTTTACGAACTTGAAATTATTACCAAAAACAAACGCCGTTTAACTTTGGAAGTCAGTACGAGGCTTGTTTATCAAAACGGAGAACCGATTAGCGTTCAAGGTATTGCGCGCGATATCACTGAGCGCAAGCGTTCGCAGGAACGCTTGCGCGAGCGAGAAGAATGGATGCGCGCTATCTTTAATGCTTCACGCGACGGTATTATCATCGAGAACGAAGCGATAATTACTGATGTTAATCAATCATTCATCCAACTCATGGGATATACCGAATCGGAAGAACTAATCGGCGAAAATATTTCAAAACTTTTACCCCCTGACGAGGCTCAACGGATGGCGGAATATGGTTTACGACGACTACGCGGTGAAGATGCGCCATTGTTATATGAATACAAAGTCAAGCGCAAAGACGGAACGCTGATTGACGTAGAAGGAGCAGTTTCGACCTTAGATATTGGCGGTAAGAAATATATTATGACCGCGCAGCGCGACATCACTAAGCGCAAGCAGATTGAACAAGCCCTGGAACAATCCGCACGAGATTACCGCACCGTGTTTGAGCAGGCGCATGACGCCATTATAGTTTTTGCTCCCGAAGGAGAAATCGTTTTAGACGTCAACAAACGCGCGTGTGACTTGTACGGATTTAATTATTCAGAATTTATCGGAATGTCACTCGAGACTATTACAAAAAATGTTACATACGGAAGGGATAAGCTTGATGAAACACTGAAGCGAGGAGAGTATGTCAACTTTGAAACCGTACATTATTGCAAAGACAAGTCAGAGATGTTTCTAGACGTTAATGCCTCAATTATTCTTTATCAAGGACAGCAGGCAGTCATTTCCATCAACCGAGACATCACTAAGCGTAAGCAGATTGAAGAGACTTTAGAAAAGGAACGAAGTTTCCTTAATGCGATGCTTGACAACCTCACGGACGGTTTAGTGGCTTGCGACGCCAAAGGCAAATTGACGCTTTTTAACCGGGCGACACAGGAATTTCACGGATTGCCCGCCGAGCCTCTTTTGCCAGAGCAATGGGCGGAGCACTACGATTTGTATGAGGGGGACGGCGTCACGCCGATGAGTCAAGAACAAATTCCGCTTTTCCGCGCCTTTCAAGGCGAAATAGTTTCAAACGTCGAAATGATAGTCGCTCCGAAAAACAAAAAACGGCTGACGTTGCTGGCGAGCGGACAACCGATTAGCGACTCACACGGAAATAAAATCGGCGCGGTCGTCCGGATGCACGACATTACCGAGCAGAAGCAAGCCGAAACTAACTTAAAGAAAAGCGAAAAGCGTTACCGCGATTTAGTCGAGAAAAGTCTCGGGCTGATTTGCACTCACACGCTTGACGGACTTATTTTGACGGTCAATCCGGCGTTTGCAAATTCGCTTGGCTATCGAAAGGAAGAATTAGTCGGCAGTTTTATTACCGATTATCTTCAACCGAGCGCCATTCCATATTACAAAGAATATTTGAGGACAATAAGGCAACAACCCGAAGTTTCGGGAACGGTATACGTGATAAGCAAAACCGGCGAAGAGCATTTTTGGAATTATAATAATGCTCTGGTTGAGGAGGAACACGGTAGCGAATATGTTATTTGTCACGCTCAAGACAACACGGAACGGATGCGCATCGAATTGGAATTAATCGCTAGTGAAGCAGGGCTTAAGGAAGCACAGCAGATTGCGCATATCGGCAGTTGGGACTGGAACATTGCTGAGGACAAAATAACCTGGTCAGATGAGTTATACAGAATATTTGGTCAAGAGCCGCAAGAATCTAGTGCGGTGACATATAAAGGTTATCTCAATAAGATTTTCCCTGATGACCGGGAATTAGTCGAGAAGCACATTGAAAAAGCCCTGAGAGATAAACAATATCCTGATTTTGAGCACCGGATATTACGTGCGGACGGTTCAGTGCGAATCGTTTATTGCGCTGGTAAGATTGATGTCGATGAGACGGGCAAACCTATCAAAATGTCAGGAGTTGTTCGGGATATCACCGAAAGTAAGCAAATAGAAGCAGAACTCAAGGAAGCGTACAGTGCCGCGCTGGAATCAGCGCGTTTAAAGTCGGAGTTTCTCGCCAATATGTCCCACGAAATTCGTACGCCGATGAATGGTATTATCGGTATGACCGGGCTTCTCCTTGATACGCAATTGTCTGATCTCCAACATAAATACACTGAAGCCATCGAATCGAGTGCCGATACGCTCTTGACAATTATTAACGATATTTTGGATTTCTCGAAAATCGAAGCAGGCAAGCTTCGATATGAGAAAATTGATTTTGATTTGCGGGAAGCGGTCGAACAACCGGTCGAACTGCTCGCCGAACGAGCGTACGCAAAAGGAATCGAACTGGCTTCGCTGGTTTATACGGGCGTACCGACGACTTTGCGCGGCGACCCGGGACGGCTCCGGCAAGTTCTGACAAATCTCATCGGCAACGCCATTAAATTTACCGACCGAGGTGAGGTTATTGTCAATGTGCAGAAAGAATCCGAAGTAGAAAATCACGTCATAATCCGTTTTGAAGTTAAAGATACAGGCATCGGGATTTCTCGTGAAACGCAAAAACGTCTGTTTCAAGCTTTTGTACAAGCCGACGGTTCAACAACGCGCAGATACGGCGGCACGGGTTTGGGACTCGCCATCTCCAAACAAATAGTTGAGCTAATGGGCGGCGAAATCGGTGTTGAAAGCACACCCGGAGTAGGTTCAACCTTTTGGTTTACGGCACGGCTTGAAAAACAGTTGACGCCGGCGGTACTGACGCCGGTAACAAGCACGGCGAATTTGAAAGGAAAGCGGGTGTTGGTGGTAGATGACAACGACACCAATCGTCTGATATTTCTTTACCAGACCTCTTCGTGGGGAATGATCGGCACGGAAGTCAATTCCGGCGCTAAAGCCCTCGAACTGATGCGCGATGCGGCGGCGAACAAAAAACCTTTTGATATTGTCATCCTTGATTTGATGATGCCGGAAATGGACGGCTTTGATTTGGCTCACGCAATTAAGGCTGATCCGGGAATCGCGGAAATACCGCTTGTGCTGCTGACATCATACGGAAAGCACGGTCACGACGAAATGGCGCGCGATGCGGGCATTAACGCTTATTTGCAAAAGCCCGTCAAACAAGCGCAGCTTTACAATTGTTTGCTGGCAGTAATGACGCACGGATCTGTGTATGTTGGAAACGAACGGTCATCGCAGCTTACTACGCAATATACCTTGCGCACCGCTGCTTTACCAAAAGATGAGGTGGCATCCGCGCCTCTAAAAGGTCATGTTCTGATTGCTGAAGACAATGCCATCAATCGTGAAGTCATACTTAATCAACTGCAGAGTTTAGGTTACTCGGCAGATGCCGTCTTTAATGGACGAGAGGCAGTGGAAGCGCTTGAAAAACAGCTCTATGACGTTGTTTTAATGGATTGCCAGATGCCCGAAATGGACGGTTTCGAGGCGACTGCTGAAATTCGCCGCCGCGAAGAAGGTAAGTTAAATCGTATAGTAATTATTGCGATAACCGCCAATGTGCTCAAAGGCGAATACGAAAAGTGTTTGGCTGCCGGGATGGATGATTATCTTGGCAAACCTGTCAACGTAAAAAAACTTCGTAAAATGCTCAAGCGTTGGGTTACCGCATCAGATGTAAAAACTGACGCTACGCCGGAAACGTCAAATTCTCCCGGAGCGAAAAAAAAGCGAGTAATTATAGATCTTTCGGTTCTCGCCAGTTTTAGGGAAATTCAACAACCGGGCACTCCTGATTTAGTGAATAAGTTAATTGATTTATTTATTGATGATACAACCAGGCGCATATTAATACTCAAAGAGGCAGCCGCGAATAAAGACAGCAATGTAATTAATAAACAGGCGCACAGCCTTAAAGGAAGTAGTAGTTTTATCGGAGCAGTGCAGATAATAGCTCTCAGCACGGAACTTTCAGAAACCTCTCTTGACATCGCTCAGATGGAAGCCTTGATTGCGGAATTAGAAGCCGAATTTGAAAAGGCTCTCAATTTCTTTGAAACAATGCGGCAGAATTCTCAAACAGATTAAAAGCCGAAAAATTAAAGATTTCATAAATCAATCTAAAATAAACTCTAATCCTTTTCGATAATAATCTCCGCGCTAATTTCGAAAGGATTCTAAGATTTTTCGCCCATCGACATTCTTCAGAAACCTTACCTTCAAGAATTTTCAAAACAATCTAAAAATTTAAGTTCGGCGTTTGGCATTTGAATTTGCTCGTCCCGACTCGCCATTTAATATCCCTTTTAAAGTTAAATATCTGGAAACCGCGCAGAAGTATCTTCTTCCTGAAAGTAGGGAACTGAATCTGTTAAAAAGGGACTTTTCTCCGATGTGTCTGATTTTAGATGCCTTTACTATTTGTTTATCAGTTTAACTAATCGTTTATCGATTTGTTTCAAATTTAGCTTATAAATTCACCATCGTGCAAATAAGGAAAAAGTGAGAATTATAACTTTATTTAAGACGATTAAAAAATTTGACAAGTAAAAACAAATATTAAGTTCTTATGAAAAATCAGATATTAAACAGTCAAAAAATAAGTGAGTATCAAATAAACAATCTGCGGCTTCTTTTCTCTATGTTTGCGATTGTTCTCTTCAGTTTATCTTTAACGTCGGCGGCAAGCGCCCAGTTAGGCAGTAAACTCAAGAAAACAAAAGGATCAATAGCGGATCGTTACATTGTAATCTTAAATGAAGATACGAATGAAAACCTTAAATTTCCCTCAGAAACGGAAAATCTTAGTGAGAAATTAATCACTAAATACGGCGGAAAAGTTGATCAGTTATTCAAACACACAATCAAAGGCTATTCGGTCGAAATGTCAGCCGCCGCCGCCGCCCGTTTGAGTCTGGACGAACGGGTTAAATATGTTGAAGAAGACGTCGAAGTTTATGCAGCATCCGAGCAGACAGGCGCTACCGTAGGGCTTGACCGCATTGATCAGCGAAACTCTCCTCTCAACGGCATATACAATTACACCGCCACGGGCAGCGGCGTACACGCCTACGTTATCGATAGCGGCATCCGCGGCACTCACACCGATTTTGGCGGTCGGGTCGTCGCAGGCTTTGACGCATTTACCGACGGTCAAAACGGTAACGATTGTTTCGGACACGGAACGCACGTCGCCGGGACGATCGGAAGCGCAACTTATGGTGTCGCCAAGAATGTTACACTTCACTCGGTTCGTGTCTTAAATTGCTCTGGCTCCGGTACTGCTTCGGGAATTGTCGCCGCGATTGATTGGGTAACAGGCAATCACATCAAGCCTGCCGTTGCCAATGTAAGCGTGAGTGCCAGCGGAGTTTCCACTTCAATCGATGAAGCTATCAGAAAATCAGTTTTGGCAGGCGTGACTTTTGTCGTCGCCGCAGCTAACAACAACGCTGATGCGTGTAATTATTCACCAGCGCGCGCGCCGACGGCAATTACGGTTGGAGCAATAAATAATTCTGATGCGCGGGCAAGTTTTTCCAACTTCGGTTCGTGTCTCGATATCTTTGCTCCCGGCGTCGGCACCATTTCTTTGTCGAGTGCCGACGACACTTCGATCGCCACAATGAGCGGAACTTCAATGGCATCTCCGCACGTGGCGGGCGTCGCCGCGCTATTTTTAGAAAAAAATCAATTAGCTTCACCGGCAACGGTCGCAGATTCATTGATCAGCGCGTCAACCACCGGATTAATTACAAATGCCGGAGCTAATTCACCAAATCGGCTGCTTTATTCTTTATTTACCTCACCAGCGCCAACACCGACACCAACGCCGACACCGACACCAACACCAGTTCCAGTGCAAATGGTACCGCCCACCTGTGCGGGAACAACTTACACCGGAACATTACCCGGCACCGGCGCAATCACCTATCATTCCGGCGCCGATGGATTTGATGGAAAAGCTGGTACATATCAGGGAATGTTAAGCGTTTCAGGCAGTAATCAAGCTAGTTTTAGACTGGAGAAAAAGAATCTTTTAACATGGATAACCGTGGCAAATTCGTCTAATACAACATCCGGTACAAATGTAATTTATAGGGGCAGTGCCGGAAAATACCGGTGGCGCGTTTATGCCGTTAGCGGCGGCGGCAGTTATTCGCTTTGCAGCAAAACTCCTTAATTCTTCGACTTATTTTTATGTTTAAGCCTGTTTGCACATTATGCAAACAGGCTTTTTTATTTTTGTTGAGTTTTTGCGGTTTATGGGCGGTCATAAAAATTATGTAAGTCACGCGGTTGAATGCAGAAGCCCGCACAAAGTAAGGGCGCAAGGTAATCCGGAACACTCTTGACGAAGCGCGTGTTTCTGCAATTTTCTTTTCAACTGCGTAACTCAAAAATTATATAAAACCTTTGTCAATCAATAGTTCAGCGTTAAGAATCGCCGCGCCTGCCGCGCCGCGCACAGTATTATGGCTGAGAGAAACAAACCGGTAATCAAAAATGTTATCGGGGAAAAGTCTGCCGACGGTAATTGTCATTCCCTTTCCGTTATCGCGATCAAGCCGCGGCTGCGGGCGTGAAGGCTCATCGCAAACCTCTATAAAATTCTTTGGCGATGAATAAAGACTAAGCGACGGAAATTTATTCATCGCTTCAAAAACGGCTTCGAGCGTCGAGGATTGTCTTAATTTTACACGGATTGAAGCCGTGTGACCGTCAATTACGTGAACGCGAAAACATTGCGCGCTCACGGTAAAATCAGCTTTCTCAATTGCTCCGTCAACAAACTTTCCAAGGATTTTCTGCGCTTCGATTTCCACTTTTGGTTCTTCTCCAGCAATATATGGCAGAACATTATCAGTAATATCAAAGGAAGAAACGCCCGGGTAACCTGCGCCGGAAATTGCCTGCAGAGTAGTTACAAAAACCGCTTCGACACCAAATTGTTTATCCAAAGCGGCGAGCGGCGGAGCGAAACTGACGACCGCGCAATTCGGATTGGTAACGATAAAACCTTTACTAAAACCGCGCTTCCGCTGCTGTACCTCAATTAGACCGAGATGCGCCGGATTAATTTCAGGAATCAGGAGCGGCACATCTTCGTCCATCCGGTAAGCGGAAGAATTACTGATGACGGGAAAACCGGCGCGAGCGAACGCTTCTTCACTTTCACGCGCGACGCCCGACGGGAGGCTCGAAAATACCAGATCGCATTCAAGTGGCGGCTCAATTGGCTCAACGACAATTTCCCTGACATATTCGGGGATCGCACCCGACAACTTCCAGGCGCACGCCTCCCGATACGGCTTTCCAACCGAACGGTCGGAAGCGGCAAGCGAAGTTATTTCAAACTGCGGATGATCTTTCAGTAATTGAACAAACCTCTGCCCGACTGTCCCGGTCGCGCCCAAAATTCCTACACGATACTTTTTCATAAAATAATAGTAAACGGTAAGTGGTAAGTAAAGAAGATTCAAAAACTTATCACTTACCATTTACCGCTTATCACTATAAAGCTTCTTTCATTCTTCTAACGCCTTCCGTCATACGTTCCTCAGTATTGCAGAAGGAAACGCGCAAAAAACCTTTCGCTTCCGAACCGAAGGCGATTCCCGGGACGGTGATAACGCGATTGCTGAGAAATTTTTCGGCAACTTCCAAATCATCGCCCAGATGCGAAACGTCAACCATCGTGTAAAACGCGCCTTCCGGGATAATTCCGCGCAAGCCGATTTTTTCCTGCAGATGCCTGATCAAAAATTCACCGCGTCTCTGGTAAATTTCTCTGGCTTCCTTTTTAGCTTTTTCAGCTTCTTCCGTCCAGCCGAGCAGGGAAGCTTTCTGCGAAATCGTCGAAGTGCAGACGGTTAAAAATCCGTGCAGCGTCAAAACCGCTTTGACCACATCCGTCTGCGAACTCGCCACCCAGCCGACGCGCCAGCCGGTCATACTCAGAGATTTTGACAAACCGCTGACGATAATGGTTTTATCGTAAAATTCCGAAGCCGAACGCGGCGGCTTCGGAGTAAAATATAAATCCCCGTAAATTTCATCCGAAATCAAATAAATTCCCGTATCTTTCAAAGCATCCGCGACCTGCCGCAAATCGCTCTCTGTAAAAATTTTCCCCGTCGGATTCGAAGGCGAGATAACCACTACCGCTTTTGTTTTCGCTGTAATTTTCGATTTAAATTCTTCGATGTCGAACGCGAAATTTTTGTCGGCGGGTAAACGATAAAAAACCGGTTCGCCGCCGGCAATCCTGACGCAGTTTTCATAAGCGGGAAATGACGGATTCGGAATTAACACTTCGTCGCCATCGTCCACAATCGCCAGAAACGCGGCGGTCATCGCTTCCTGCGACCCGACCGTAACGCAAACTTGGTCCGTCTGCAGATCAAGATGCGCGTAACTCGCCGCGATTTTTTCGCGCAACTGTAAAAG
>JACCRD010000054.1 GCA_013813755.1 Acidobacteriota bacterium
GAATTGTGAGCATTGATAATCCACATATTAGTGATACAAGCGTCAACAATATTGTAATTCGATAAATCCAAGCGACGGGTAAAACGGTAAATTCAGGTAGGAATGAAGGGGATAAAAAGGTTTGGGAAAAAAACCGCCGGACGGGCTTTTACACTAACCTTTTGTCCTTTTTCTTTTAATATCAATTGTTCTTCTCTGTGGACGGCAAAATTTAATAATGAAACTAACGAAGAAAAAATCGCGTCTGCGCGAATTAACTGATGAATTTGAGCGACTCGAGCATAAACTGCGTTTGGGCGGCGGGGCGGCAAAAATTGAGAAAATCCACAAACAGGGAAAATTGACGGCGCGTGAAAGAATCGATCTGCTTTTTGATAAAGACGCATTTCAGCAGGAGATCGGTCTGCTCATTGCCTACGACGAATATAACGGACAGGCGCCCGCTGCGGCGGTCGTCACGGTGATCGGAAAAATACAGGAGCGCGAATGTGTCGTCGTTGCCAATGACGCAACGATCAAAGCCGGGGCATGGTATCCGGAAACAATCAAAAAAATTCTCCGCGCCCAGGAAATTGCGATGCGCAATCGTGTGCCGATTGTTTATCTGGTTGATTCGGCGGGCGTTAATTTGCCGTATCAGGGCGGTGTTTTCCCGGGTCAATACGGCGCAGCCAGAATTTTTTATTACAACTCAATTATGCGGCGTTATTTGCGCGTTCCGCAGATCGCCGCCGTGATGGGAATGTGCGTCGCCGGCGGCGCTTATCTGCCCGCGCTTTCTGATTCAATTTTGATGGTCGAAGGCACTTCATTTATGGGACTCGGCGGCGCGAATTTGGTGAAGGGCGCGACCGGACAAACGATTGACAACGAAACTCTGGGCGGGGCTTTAACTCATAATTCTATTTCCGGCGTGGCGCATTACCGCACCAAAGACGAATCGGAATGTATCGAAAAAATCCGTGAGTTGATTGCCGAACTGCCGAGAAAACATCAAACCTCAGTGTCAATAATCGAAGAAAAAAAATCAAAAAGAAAGCCTGAAGATTTGTACGGACTTCTGCCGAATGATCATCGCGCTCCATATGAAATGCGCGAAGTTTTAGACTGTGTATTTGATGAAGGCAAACTCGATGAATTTCAAGCTGATTACGCGAAAGAAATTATCTGCGGAACGGCGCGAATCGGCGGAATTCACGTCGGCATCATCGCCAATCATCGCGGAATGGTCAAGCAGACCAACAAAGCTCCCAAATTCGGCGGGATAATTTACACCGAATCGGCTGAAAAAACCGCTTATTTTATCGAAAACTGCAACCGATTGAAAACGCCGATTTTGTTTATCCAGGACGTTTCCGGCTTTATGATCGGAGCGGAAGCGGAACACTCCGGAATCATTCGCGCCGGAGCGCATTTTGTCGAAGCGATGGCAACCGCGTCTGTTCCAAAACTGGTTTTGACTATCAATCACGCATCCGGCGCGGGTTATTACGCGATGGCTGGACAGGGGTTTGATCCGGACTTTATTTTCTCTTTGCCGACGGGCAGAATGGGCGTAATGGAAGGAGATTCAGCGGCGCAGGCGATTTTCGGCACACAAATCGAAAAGCTGAAAAAAGAAGGCAAACAGCCTGACGAAAAAATCGTCTCTGAAATGAACAATGTGCGTGAAACTTATGAGCGCGAACTTGACGCAAAATACGCCGCAGCGCGCGGTTTTGTTGACGCGATTGTCACGCCGGAAAATCTCCGCGACGCTTTACAAATCGCCCTGGAAACGTGTTTGAATACCGACCAGCCGCACATCGGCGCATTTGTTTTACCTCAAACTTTGTCGTGACTCAGTTGTGACAGCAAATACGGCACCAGTTTTCATGAGCAAATTCATACTCTGGCTTTATCTGTTGCGGCGGCGACAAATTTTACCAACAGCCTGATCAGCACAAACGCGAAAAAAATCCTTTTTGTGTTTGTGAGTTTTTATGATTCAATTTTATTTAATTTTTTGGAGTAGATCAGCGTAATCTTTGACAGATTCCAAAATAACTTTCTGCGCTTCTTCGCGTCCGTAAATATATGCGATTTCGCAAATTAGCGGTTCGCTCGGCAGATTTTTGTAAGTTAAAAAATAATGCTGGAGGCGATTGACGATACTGCCCGGGAGTTCAGAAATATCTTTGAAATTTTCATAGATTTTATCGCCGACGAGCGTGGCGATAATTTTGTCGTCCGCTTCGCCGCCGTCGAGCAGGCAGAAACCGCCGATTGGTTTGGCTTTTAAGATAATGTCACCGCGCGGAATGTGATGTTCGGACAGAACAAGAATATCGAGCGGGTCGCCGTCGCCTTCCGCCACTATTCTGCCCGAGTTTTTACTGGCGAGCCGGGCGATGTTCGCGCCGCAGAAGGTTTGCGGAATAAAACCGTAGTTGGCAGGAACAACGTTTGAATACTGCTGCGGGCGGTCAATCTTCAGATAACCGGTTTCCTTGTCGATTTCATACTTCACGGTGTCGCGCGGGACAATTTCGATAAAAACCATAACTTCCTGCGGGACGTGTTCGCCAATTGTTATTCCGTGCCACGGATGGGCTTTGTTGATTCGGTACATAGATAGCTTATTTTACTTATAATTACTTAGTGTTACAAAGTGATATTCCCTGAATATCTAGAAGCTATCTCAAAAATAGATTGTAAGCGTTTTAAGTTCAAACTTTAGTTTGCTCCGCCGCGCTTCGTTGGCAGAAACACACGCTGAAGCGCGAACTCGGAACGCCGGGTGCGTATTTTTGAGATAGGTTCTAGATGTATTTTACCACTCCATAACACTCCATCCGAGCAGGTAGTGGATACATTGTTAAATACAGGTATTTGCAACCAATTAAAATATTTTGATAGACTGCTTTTGCTTAACACCACATTCAGTTGTCAAAGACCGAAGCCCTTAGTTGATCAGAACTAAAGGCTTTTTTATTCAAAATTGCATATAGACAGCATACACGGCGCAAAGAATCGAAATTATCCCAACGTTTAGTTTGATAACTATTGAGTATAATCTCCGCCTTTCTCGAATCAATTCAATTTTAGCGTTCCGCGCAAACCTAGCGTCGGATCGTTCTAAATGATTCTCAATGTCTTTAAGCCTGTTCACTTTTTACTTTCATTGGTCTGCCTGGTCTGCGATCAAGTTGTTCGATTCTTTTTATTTCATCTTCAGCAATGACAAGATCGCGCCCAAATTTTTCGGCTTTGATAATGCCGCCTAAAACCATCTGCCGGACTCTTGACGGGTCAACATTTAATCTTTTTGCCGCATCTTTTGTCGTCAGACAGTCTTTCATACAAGAACAATCTACTACAAAAATAAACATCACGCAAGAGTGAGCAGAATGAATTTCGAATTTCTTTTATAGGAAGCAGATCCCGTCTTGCCATTTCAAAATGACATCGACTCTAGGTGGGTGAAAGTTTAATCTATATTTACTTGTGCACTCAAGTGCACGTCTGTCCTATGCAGGCGAAGATTTAATGCGGAACTTTATCCCAAATTAAAATGGGATTTAATCGTATCTATGCAGGCGAAGGTTTAGGCTTGGAATTTTGGAATGTATTGTGATTGATATGAAAACAGTCAAATGCCAAGAATTACTGAGTAAAGAAGAATCACTGGACGACGCACAAAATGTAGTGAAAGAAACTGTGCCTGAAGTAACTGCACCAAAATCCATTGCTCCAGAACTGCGAATCCGGATCAGTAACGCCATAAAAGCTATAAAAAGCTTGGGCGGAGAAGTGACAGGTTTTGACGCTGGTAATGCAACGGATGAAGAACTGTAAGAGGAATTGGATGCATTAACCGAACAGTACAAAAGATTAAAAACTTCTAAAGGGACAAAGAAATAGAATGTTTTGTAAAGAGGAAACCAAATCAATGCGAATCATTATTTTATTATTCTTTATCGTTTGCACATCGCACATCGCCGCCGCTCAAGACAAAAAACGTAAAATTGTAACCTCGCGAATCGAAGACGCATGGGCAAAGAGCAAAACAACTGAGTCATTGAATTTAATTATCCTTAACTGCGATAAGCGCGGTTCACTTTCTAAAATATCTTGGCAAGACAATAAAACCGGTGTATTATCTCGAATGAAACAGGCAAAATGCTAAAGTAAATGTGCAGATAAGTAAGAATGTAATTCGACTTTTGCCTGACACACCTTTTATAAAAAGGATGTTTACAGCAGTTTACAGATTCCGCGTAATTTATTATACGGAATTCGAATTCGGTATACACAAAGTTCGGCATCTTCGCTTGTAATTCGTAAGCGTGTATGAGAGAAAGAATTATGAAAATCATTTTTACAACTTTGTTCATAATCGCCGTTTGTTTGAGTTCCGCCTTTTCGCAAACGATTCAAAACGAGCCGCAAAGATTTTCATACCACATTTGGGGAAGCGTTACAGATGAACAATCAAAACCGGCAGTAAAAATTTCGGTTTGTTTTGTTCCGGCAGAACGCCCAATAAACGGCAGAATTCCTTGTACTAAAACCGACGAGTCGGGCAATTTTGCTTTTACCGTAAAAGACGTTCCTGATAAATATGTTGTTTCAGCGTCAAACAAAGAATTTCCGCTTTTCTTCGTAGGAGACGAAGAAAGAGGCTACCGCATAAAACACTCAGAAATAATGAGATTTGGCGCAAAAAAGAATGCCGAAAAGTTACGTTGAAATTTGATACGAAACACACGGTCAATTAACGAAGAGTCTTATGGTAAGGCAATGCCGAACAATTCAATGGACGTGAGGGCGAAACAGCGACTTTGTTTGTTAGCTTGTCTTTTTACCCTGACGTTGCGCGTGGCGGTTTCGCCCCACGTCATCTCAACCGTTTGATTTATTTGCGGAAATCGGCGAACTTCTTATGTCCAAAATTCGTAATTCCGCAAAACTCCGTGTTTGGCGTTGCTGTCACGTTGCTATTAGAAAAGAGATGAAAATACGAAAAGCTAAATCGAATGAATCTGAAATCTTGACGCAGATTGCTCAAGCTGCCAAAAGATATTGGAATTATCCTGAACGTTGGCTTATCTAGTGGAAAGACGCCCTGACCATCACGCCCGATTTTATTTTGAAGAATGAAGTTTGAGCGACAGTTGCCCGAGATAAAATACTTGGCTTTTATGCTCTTGCCGCAGAGGATGGAGCGATGGCTTTAGAACATCTCTGGGTTTCTCCTGAGCATATCGGCACAGGTGTCGGGCGTAAGCTATTTGCTCACGCCGTAGATAAAGCAATCTCTCTAAATGCAAAATCAATAGACATCGAATCAGACCCGAACGCTGAAGAGTTCTACAAAAGGATGGGAGCAAAACGCATCGGGGAAAATGTCACGCAAGTTGAAGAAACAAAAAGAATATTACCGCGACTTCGTGTTGACCTTTAGAGCAAAGCCGAAAAAGTCATGGGACGTGAGGCAAAAACAGTGATTTTCTTATCACGTCGTCCGTTACCCTAAACTTGCGTGTAATTGGTTTCCGTCCACGTCAACTCTGCCCTAGAAGGCTTCTCTTTGCTCTTAGCATTTGTGAATAGGTAGAAAATATGCAAAAAAATTCGAGATTATTCGCCTTGTGTTTCGTTCTAGCATTCGTAACTGTTGCACACAGTCAGGCTCCTCGCTCGTCTTCAAATTTTAATGCAGCACCGCTTGTTATTGGAGAAACATTCACAATCAGTTCCAAAGTTCTAGGTGAAACGCGGCGCATCAATGTTTATACGCCGCCCGGCTATACGAAATTTTCTAAAGCAAGCTTTCCCGTGCTTTACATGCCGGACGGCGGCATAGCCGAAGATTTTCTGCACGTTGCGGGTCTGGTGCAGGTATCGGTGGGCAACGAAACAATGCGTCCGTTTTTGCTGGTTGGAATTGAAAATACAGAGCGTCGTCGTGATATGACCGGTCCGACTGAAAACGAGAAGGACAAAAAAATTGCACCGCGTGTCGGAGGTTCTGCGACGTTTAGAAAATTCATTCGCAATGAGTTGATGCCGCAAATAAAAATGCGCTATCGCACGACCGATGAAACGGCGATTGTCGGCGAGTCGCTTGCCGGGTTATTTGTGGTTGAAACTTTTCTGCTTGAACCGGATTTGTTTGATACATATATCGCCTTTGACCCTAGTCTTTGGTGGAACAATCAAAAACTGGTCAGCGGAACTGCCGAACGTTTGGGCTCGCATCCGAAGATGGAAAAGACGCTGTACTTTGCGAGCAGTGGCGAAGATACTGCGGAAATCACGCGACGGTTTGCGGAATTTCTTGGCAAGAATGCGGCTTCCGGTGTTCGTTGGCATTACGAGAAGATGCCGGAGGAAAAACATTCGACGATTTATCATCCAGCCGCACTGAAAGCTTTTCGGGCAGTACTCAAGCCCACGGTCAAAAACTAGCGAATGATATACAAAAACGGGGTTGGGCAAAGACAAATGGCTTAGAAATGACAGAGATATGGCTTATAATTTCTTGAGGAGAATAACGCTGATTGTATCGGACATTTGAGGAAACCAGGAGACAATATGATACGAATAGCACGAAATATAAAAAGAAAAGCAACTTGTGCCGCGTTCGCAATCACCTTTACATTTTTGGTGGCTTGCTCCGCCAATTCGCAAGTCGTGAACATTTGGAAGGGCGTAGCGCCGGGTTCTGAGAATTGGACTCAGAAGGAAAGGACAATCGAGAACACTCCTGTCGGAACCGTAATCTTTAACGTGGTAACGCCGACGTTGACGGCTTACCTTCCTGAAAAAAGCAAGGCGACGGGAACCGGCGTAATTATCGCTCCGGGCGGCGCTTTCGTTGCGCTGGCTATTAGTTTGGAGAGCAATGATGTGGCTCGGCGGCTTCAGGAAAGAGGTATTGCCGCCTTTGTCCTTAAATATCGAATTTCGGAAAAGCGCGGTGAAGGCATTCCGGCGAATATGAATATGGACGATGCGGGCAAGTTTGGCATTGCCGACGGAATTCAAGCACTCAAAGTAGTTCGGCAGAATGCAGCAGCGTGGGGCATTAATCCTGATAAAGTCGGCTTTATAGGCTTCTCTGCCGGAGCAATGGTTACCAGCGGAACCTTGCTTCAGAAGGATGCAGCGGCGCGTCCGAACTTCGCCGCAATGATCTATGGCGCTCCGTTCGGCAAGATGCCGGACATCCCGGCAAAATTGCCGCCGATGTTTATGGCGTGGGCGCAGGACGACCCAGTGGCGCTTGAGCCGATAGTCAGGTTTTATGACGCGCTAAAATCAGCGGGACACAAACCCGAGGTTCACATTTTCAGCGCTGGCGGTCACGGCTTCGGAATGAAAAAACAAGGCACCAGCAGCGACCACTGGATCGATGCATTCTATTACTGGTTGGAAGCGCAGGGATTGACCAAGCAGGCAGGAAAATCAGATCGCTGACTGGCTCACCAGCCGAGAGCGTATATTTCGACTTCGCAGCTTTTACAAGCGCAACTTACATCATAATGCATTTAGTACGGCGCCCAACAAATCATTAAATGTTCTGCTCGAATCTTTGACTGAATTTGAAAATTCTGGCATAAATGTTTTTGAGGAATATCTGATG
>JACCRD010000055.1 GCA_013813755.1 Acidobacteriota bacterium
ATTCCTGGGCAGCCTTCGCGCCGCCGCGTGTCGCATTGGAAATCGCCATCAATTCATCAATCTGACCGGAGATGCGTTGAGCATTTTGCTCGGTCTGCGTCAAACGATCTTCAGCCGGCGCGACACGGCTTTCGAGTGATTGCGCCACACGCAGATCATCTTTTCCGAAGCGCACCTTTTCAGCCATCAAACTGCCTGCGTTGTCGCCGCGACCTTCAAGCTCAAGATTTAATCCGCGAACAATTTGATTTGTATCAATTTTATTGCCGCCGCCGAAAAAACCGCCTTTAGTTTTGATACTGGTTGAAGGTGAAAACATAACTTTTGTTTCGACACCGACCGCATCGCGAACAATAAAACTATTGTCGTCTTTAGCAACTACGAC
Organism: Acidobacteriota bacterium; assembly: GCA_013813755.1. Classification (GTDB taxonomy): domain Bacteria; phylum Acidobacteriota; class Blastocatellia; order Pyrinomonadales; family Pyrinomonadaceae. The sequence goes on from JACCRD010000055.1 coordinate 386, forward strand.
ACCTTTGATTTTATATTTTTGCCCGTCGGCTAAATTACGAACCTGCGCGTTTTGCGCGAAGATGCTGACCGCACCAATCATTAAAACTAAAACTACAGCTGAAAATTTTTTTAACATATTGAACTCCTTTTCAAAATTAAATTGTTTTTTTTGGGAAGGCTTTACTTTTGACGTCGATTAAAAGTTTTGAGTTGTTAAAATAACTGAATATTTATTTTAATCTTCGCTTTTGAACCTTATTTGATAAGTTGTAAAGTCCCGATAGTGCTTTCAATCTAAGTGTGTCCAACAATTTCTATGCCAAAAAAAATTATTAACTAAAACAAAGTAATTCAAAGGGTGTTTGTCAAATATCGTAAGGCAACTTTTAAAATATAAATGTTTGATTAACAGACAATTTAAGACAAACAACTGTCTGTTTTTGATTCGCCAATAAAAAACAGAACGTGAAACTTTAGCCCCACGTTCTGTTTTTTTGAAAAATTTCTAAATTTATAAACTAAACTGCGTTGTCTGTAAATACTGCTTTAGATGTGAGAGAAATTTTTCCGCGTCAGAACCGTCAACGATTCGATGATCATAAGTTAATGCAAAATATGCCATCGAGCGAATCGCAATTACTTCATCGCCGTCGTCGGTGGTAACAACCTTTGGGCGTTTTTCAATTGCACCGACACAAAGAATCGCCACCTGCGGCTGATTAATGATCGGCGTACCGAATAGACCTCCAAATACGCCGGGATTGGTAATTGTAAATGTTCCGCCCTGGACTTCATCCGGATTCAACTTTTTCGTTCGGGCGCGATCAGCTAAATCATTAGCTTTTAAGGCTAAACCAGAAAGTGAAAGCTGGTCGGCGCGTTTTATTACCGGAACTATTAAGCCCCAATCGAGCGCTACTGCCATTCCCAAATTTATATCCGCTTTATAAATTATTTGATCTCCTGAAATTTGCGAATTGACGACCGGAAACTTGCTTAGGGAATTGGCGACAGCTTGAAAAATAAACGGCATAAACGTCAGCTTTGTTCCAGAGCGAGTTTGAAATTCACTTTTATTTTTATCGCGGAAACGGGCGACGTTCGTCATATCAATTTCATAGACGCTTGTCACGTGTGCTGAAGTTTGCTTTGAGAACGTCATATGCTCGGCAATTTTCTTACGCATTACCGACATCGGTTCAACTCGGTCGCCCATTGCCGAAGAAACCGGCGGGGCGGAATATGCAGATTTCTGCGTAATTTGAGATGCGGATTGTGCCGGCGGATTAAATTGTGGAGCGACGGGAGCTATTTTCCCAAGCAAATCCTGCGGTCTAAGCGCCGCACCCGAATCAATAAAAGATAAAATATCCTTTTTCGTCACGCGCCCACTCATTCCCGACCCTTCGATTCTCGCAATATCAACGCCGTGTTCTTTAGCAATGTTGCGCACGAGCGGACTGCTTTTGGTGCGGCGCAAGTCTTCGAGTGATTTATCGCCGGATTTTCCGTTATTAGACGAAACACTTGCCGCCGCTGCTTCTTTCACCGCTCCGGGTTGTTCGTAATCGTAGCTTCTGCCTTCAACTTCCTTAATTTCCTCTTTTTGAGTTGCCGCAGTTTGCGCTTCAGCTTTGGCGGCTTGGGTCGTTGGAACGTCGGCTGATGTTGCTCCGGCGGTTGCATCAACTGCTTCATTTCGGCTCTCGACTTTTGAATCCTGACTTTTCGCTGCCGGACGCGCGCCGTTTTCGCTGCCAACAAAACCCACAGCTTTCCCGACTTCAACTGTCTCGCCTTCCTGATGAACAATCTCTAAAAGCGTTCCGGCGACCGGTGAAGGAACTTCCGCATCGACTTTATCAGTTGAAATTTCTAAAAGCGGTTCGTCCTTTTCAATTGTATCGCCAACCTTTTTCAGCCACTTGGAGACAGTTCCTTCAGTAATAGATTCGCCCATCTGCGGCATTACGACTTCGGTGGATTCGGCAGAAGAAACAACGGAATTTTCAAAATTTATAGAATTATCTGAGTTTGAAGTATTCGCGGAATCTGCCGAAGCGGTGACGGTTTGAGTAGGTTCAACAGTCTCCGTCTGATTTATTACTTCGACAACAGGTTTATCTTCAACTTTTGGCGTTTCAATTTGACTGCTGACTGCTGATTGCTGACTGCTGACCGCGCTTTCGCCTTCCGCGCCCAGAACTCCGACCACGCTGTTGACTTCGACCGTTTCGCCTTCCTGAGCGCGAATTTCAAGCAGAACTCCGCCCATCGGCGAAGGAACTTCTGCGTCAACTTTGTCGGTTGAAATTTCCAAAAGTGATTCATCTTTTTCAATTTTATCGCCGACTTTTTTCAGCCACTTGGAAACAGTTCCTTCAGTAATAGATTCGCCCATCTGCGGCATTACGACTTCCACGCTCATAAATTCTCCGTTTGTAAAATAATTGCCAAATAAAATATAAAAATCGAATAAATAGAATACAAGAAAATCGTTGGTAAGAAAACAGACGAGGAAAATAAAAAGTAATAAGCAATTGATGTCTGGAGGTATGTGTAAAAATTAGCTTGTAATTCGGGTAGTTTATAGATTTCAGATAATTTTTTAGCCGCCAATCAGACGCGCGACATAGTAGGCGGTCGCCGCCGCGACACTACCGATCAGACAAGTCTGAAAAGCGCTGCGGAGTGGCTGAGTTCCCGTAAATGTTCCTTTGACATAACCAAAAACAAACAGCGCGATGACCGTAATAACTACCGACCAGCGCAGAGCCGTCGGCACGTCGTCGAAAATAATATACGGCGCAAGGGGTATCAAACCGCCAAAAATGTATGCACCGCCAATCGCCCCGCCGCTTTGCAGTGCGCGTTTCGGATTCGGCTTTTCTAAACCTAATTCAAAACGCATCATAAAATCCGCAAAGTCTTCTGGGCGCCTAGCGAGAGATTCAACAATCGGCACACTTTCCTCTCGGGTCAATCCGTAATTTTCGAGAATTTCGACAACTTCGTCTTTCTCGTGTTCAAGCATATGTTCGATTTCATACATTTCGCGGTCGTATTCGCTGTCAAAATGTTCGACATCGGATTTTCCCGCCAGATAACCACCGAGTCCCATCGCAATTGAACCGGCAACAATTTCCGCAAACCCGGCGGTCACAATAATTCCGGTCGTCGCCACCGCGCCGGAAAGCCCCGCCGCCAACGC
>JACCRD010000097.1 GCA_013813755.1 Acidobacteriota bacterium
ACTTTTCTTTTACGGCGAAGGCGTCGAACTGGCGCAGATTGACGAGACGAAAGAAGGAACCGTCAACTGGTGATTCGGCATCTGATATTTATGAACGACTGGAAAGCGAGATTTGTATTATTTTCGATATTATTTTTGAGCGGAATGACTCCGCTTTTTTCATTTCAGATGGAAAAACAGGCAAAAGTGCGCGCGCCTGAACTGAGCGGCGGGAGAAGTTGGCTAAACACGGAAAAGCCTCTGTCGCTGGCGGCTCTGAAGGGCAAAATCGTTTTGCTCGATTTCTGGACTTATGGCTGCATCAACTGTATCCATATTATTCCCGATTTGAAAAAGCTCGAAGCGAAATATCCGAACAATCTGGTTGTCATCGGTGTTCATTCAGCGAAATTCGACAACGAAAAAGATACAGAGAATATTCGCAAAATCATTCTACGTTACGAAGTCGAGCATCCGGTCGTTAATGATGCGGATTTTAAGATTTGGGAGCAATACGCCGTCCGCGCCTATCCGACACAAGTTATGATTGACCCGAACGGCTACATCGTCAACCAATTTGTCGGCGAAGGTCATTTTGCGGAAACTGATCAGGCGATTGCCGAAACAATTTTAGAGTTTCGCAAAAAAGGACAGTTAAATGAACAGCCTCTGAAGTTTGCGCTCGAACGCGCTAAAGTCGGTGATTTACCGCTGGCTTTTCCAGGCAAAGTTTTGGCGGACGAGAAATCAAAACGGCTTTTTATCGCGGACTCCAATCATAATCGAATCGTCGTTACCAATCTGGAAGGGAAATTAATTTCAACTATCGGAAACGGAAAAGCAGCGCTTACCAATGGAAATTTTGAAACGGCGAGTTTTTATCGTCCGCAAGGTCTTTTTCTGGACGGCAAAAATTTGTATGTCGCCGACACGGAAAATCACGCGATTCGGCGCGTAAATTTACAAACCAAACAAGTTGAGACAATCTCCGGCAACGGCAAGCAAGCCGCCTGGCGCTCGGTCGGAGGCAATGCGAAAACATCTGAACTGAGTTCGCCCTGGGATTTGGTGAAAGTCGGAAATGCGCTTTACATCGCGATCGCCGGAACACATCAAATCTGGAAGCTCGATTTCGACAAGCAAATTGTCGCGCCTTTTGCCGGAACCGGCGCGGAAGCCCGCTTAGACGCGCCCATTGCTGAAGCGGCGTTCGGACAACCTTCGGGAATTGTGTCCGACGGCAAAAAACTCTGGATTGCCGACAGCGAATCAAATATTATCCGCGAAATAGATTTGCAAAAGGAAACGGTCGAAACTCTTGTCGGCGGCGATTTATACGAATTCGGCGACCGTGACGGCGAGGAAGATGACGTGCTTTTGCAGCATCCGCTCGGTGTTACGCTTTACAATGGAAAAGTTTTAATTGCCGACACTTACAACCACAAAATAAAATTGCTTGACGCTGAAAAAAGAACAGTCGAAACTTTTCTCGGCACAGGAAAATCAGGTCAGACAGACGGCAAAGCGGCGACGTTTTATGAGCCAGGCGGTTTGAGCGCGGTTGACGGAAAGCTTTTCATCGCCGATACAAACAATCAGGCGATTCGCGTTGTTGACTTGAAAACAAAGGAAGTTTCAACGTTGAAAATTGAAGGTTTAACACCGCCTGTCATAGCAACAGACGAAACGGAAAGTGCTTCTCCAAACTTAAAGGAGATCAAACTTGAAGCACAGGAAATCGGCGTAGGCGCGGCAAATTCTTTAGTGTTTAACGTCAAATTACCAGAAGGTTTTCACCTTAATCCGAGTGCGCCGCAGCGTTACGAAATTTTCGCTCCCGAGGGACAAAGTATAAAATTCTCGAATCCGGCACAAAAATTTAAGAAACTTCCGCTCATTATTCCCTTTCAGACAATTGCGCAAGGCGCGAGCAACATTAAGGCGAAATTAACCGTTTATTACTGCCGCGAAGATAACACGGGCGTTTGCCTGATAAAATCGCTCGTCTGGAATGTGCCGTTTAAGATTGTTAAAAATAAAAAAGTTCCGGCGAGAATCGAATTAACGACGAGTGTCGAATGACAATTTAAAATTTCCAAAATATAGGAACAAGAATTATTGAAACAATAAAGACCACAATTGTTAAAATTGTCCCTATTTTGACAAAATCCATAAAGCGATAGCGTCCGGGCGTGTAAACTAAAACACATGCCGGTTCGAGCGGCGTGATAAAAGAAAAAGACGCGGCAAAGGTTATTGCCACGACAAAAGTTCGCGGATTGAGTCCAAGCGCAATCGCGGTTTTGACGGCAACGGGCAAAACTACCAGCGCCGCCGCTTGGTTGGACATCGGCTGAGTCAGCGCCACCGTCAGAACGAAAAATCCCGCCAGAACGGCAGTCGCGCCGTATTGCTGAAAATATTCAACGATTAAGCCAGCTAAGTATTTATCCGCGCCGGTCTTTTCCATCGCGATGCCGAAACTCATCATACAGGCGATTAAAACAAGCAAACGAAAATTGATCAGCGTGTAAACTTCGTTGTGGCGCACGGTTCTGGTCGCCAGCAACAACAGAACGCCCAGCAGAACTGCGATTGCCAGCGGGACATCAAACCCTATCACAAGTTTGGAAAGTGAAAGCGCGAGAAAAAGTCCGAATGCGGCAATCGCCCAGCGACGTTTTTCCGTTCGCATACTGCTGGTCGAAACGTCTTCCAGAAGAAGCATTTCGCCAGCGATGACAAACGGTTCAATCAGGCGGCGATTGCCTTGAACAAGCAGAACATCGCCGAATTTGAGGCGCAGACTGCTGATTTTATCGAGAAAAGTTTCGCCGTGACGATTGATTGCTAGCACTGTTAAATCATAACTTCGACGAAAATTAATCGTCTTCAAAGTGTTTCCGACGAGACGCGAATCGCGCATCACCATAATTTCAAAGAGCTCGATCTCACCGCTTTCCAAATCGCGGTCATTAAGCTCAAAATCAGCTTTAATTTCGAGTCCGGCTTCGCCTTTGATATTTAAAATATTGGCAAGTGTTCCTTCGACGATCAGCAAATCTCCTTCAGCGATCTGCTCGTTTGAATTAGGCGCAATCCGCTGTTCCTGACCACGAATAATGCCGAGAACATTTAAGTCAAGCTCCAGATTTAAGTTAGCTTCGCCCAGCGTTCTTCCGATTAAGTGCGAACCCGGCAGGACAAGAACCTCCGAGATATATTCGCGGATGTGGTATTGTTCGGTAAAAGAATCTTCGCCCCCCAGATTGGGAAGAAATTTTCTCCCGACAAAAAGCATATAAATCAAACCGACGACAACCATTATGATACCGACCGGCGTCAGTTCAAACATCGAATAAGGTTCCATTCCGTAGCGCTGCATCGCGCCGCTGACCGCCAGATTTGTTGAAGTTCCGATCAAAGTGCAGCTGCCGCCGAGAATCGCGCCGAAAGCGAGCGGCATCAGAAGTTTGGAAGGCGGGACTTTAGCGCGGCTTGCTAAACCGATGACCACCGGCAAAAACATCGCGGTCGTCGTCGTGTTTTTCAAAACAGAAGCGGAAACAGCCGCCACTGACATTATCAAAGCGGTTAAAAGAAATTCATTACTACCAGCGATTTTGTATAATCGACGCCCGATTAAATCAACTATACCTGTTTTGACAAGTCCGCCGGTCAGTATGAAAAGACCGGCAATCGTGATGATTACATTATCGCCAAAGCCAGACAGACCTTCCTGAACGGTTAAAACATTTGTCAGCACCAGCCCGATGACAAGCAGAATGCCGACGACATCGACGGGAATTTTTTCCGTCGCAAACAAAACGACAGCGACGACTAACAAAATTAGAGTGATGGCGATTGGTGACATTGTGCGTTAGAATACAAAAATATTTCTTTTTTTGAAAGAAATAATGTGGAATTTTTCCATCCTCAGACAAATTTTAATTTCATCGGGAAAAGTTGGATATGTTAGTATCGTATCTGATTTAAGACAGACATATTTTTCCGTCGCAATCGGAAGCTGTTTTTCGGCAGACAAATTTAATTTGATAACCGAAACGCTGCTTTGCGTATTATTTTGTTTCGGCTGAATTTTATTTTATGAGTGAAGAAAATTGTATTTTTTGCAAAATAATAAAAAGGGAAATTCCCGCGGAATTGGTTTATGAAGACGACATTTGCATAGCTTTTAACGACATTCAGCCGCAAGCTCCGATGCACGTTTTAATAATTCCGCGCGAGCATCTCAGGTCGCTTGATGAAGCCTCGGAAAAGCATACTGCAATGCTCGGACATCTGCTTTTGACTGGCGCGGAAATCGCCCGCCGTCAAGATTTTGCCGAAAACGGTTATCGAACGGTGATCAACACCAACAGTGACGGTGGTCAGACTGTATTTCATCTGCACGTCCATCTGCTCGGCGGTCGTCTGTTTATTTTTCCTCCCGGTTAAAATCGCTCTAAATTTATTTTATATTTTTACATTATATATGAAAAAAATTTTGATAATTTTATTTTCCGTCGTGTTTATTTTCGGACAGCTAAACTGCGCGAATACACCGACGGCAAATAATTCAAATTTAATAAACGCGAACTCGCAGGCGAACGCCGCCGCGCCGACGACGTTTGAAAATAATGAAACAGCCGACGCCAATGTCAAAGTTAAGGAAACGCCGCTGCCTGAATTTACAAACGCGAACGAGGCGCTTGCCGAGGGCGACAAACTTTTTGACGCCAGCGAAAATGAAAAGGCGATTGAAGCCTTTAAGCAAGCCGTCAAATTAGATCCGGACTTAGCCGAAGCTTATTTCAAACTAGGAATCACCTATTCTCTGTGGGAAAAGGAAAATACCGGCGCGGACGCTCCGGTTGAAGAACCAACACCGGCAAAAACTGTAAAAAAAGGTAAGAAAGAGGTGTTGGTTAAAACCGAATCGGACAAAGCTTTTGCGAATGCCGTCAAAGCTTATGAAAAGATTTTAGCGAAAAATCCGAAGGATGATGTCGCGCAATTTAATATTGGTCGGTCTTACAATAAATTAAACGAAGATAAAGATGCGGTAAAAGCTTTGCGCCAGGCGGTCAAGCTCAAACCTGAGGACAGCGAATATCTCACCGAACTCGGCGCGATTTTGATCAAACTGGCGCAATATCAAGAAGCGGTCACTTTTTTGAAAAAGGCGGTGAAACTTGATGAAAATAATTCGCAGGCTGAACAACTTCTCGAAAAGGCGGAAGCTGGACGCAAACGGATTGATTTCGGGGTCGATAAACTCAAACAGGCAGCTCTTCGACAGGCGGCGAAAAATTAAAATTATCTTTCTAAAATTTTAAGATGTCCCCCGAAATGGTGCGATTATTTCGATCCGCCGCGCTTGTAAATCAAATTTACGACGACAATTTATTTTCTTTTCGACCTGATGAGATCTTGCCCAAATCAAATTCTCGCTCGCTCGGTGCGTGTACTGGCACGGTTTTTGCTAGCATAGTCTTTTGGAAGTGGGCAAGACGAATTAATTTATACTCTTTATTTCTTGCCGAAACAAACAAAATTTTCTGTGAGGATTAAAATATTATGAAAAGGAATCTACTTATTTTAGCTGTTTTTAGTTTGATGACACTTGGTTTTGCGTCGATTGCGCCAAACATCGCGGCGCAAACTCGCTCGTATCGCGTTTCTGACCAAACCGTAAAAAGTTTAATCACGCGAATTGAGTCGAGAACCGACGTCTTTAAAAATGAATTGAATTCATCTCTTGACAGCAGTAATTTGAACAATACAGACAGTGAAGATTTAATTTACGGCTATGTTTCTAATTTTGAAAACGCGGTCGATCAATTAAGACAAAAATTTGATTCGCGAAGTTCAGTAAATGTTGATGTTGATGAAGTTTTAAATCAGGCGGCATTGATTAATCAGTTTATGCAAAGAAACCGTTTGACGGCAAATGCCCAGAGAAATTGGGGCTATCTTAAAACAGATTTAACTACTTTGGCGCGCCATTATTCAACCGGACTAAACTGGACAACCCGACCGGTTATAGCTACGGGCGATATCAGAACTCCGACAAATAATAATAACTCGCCCGTTCGCGGAAACGCGCCGTATCGGGCAGCCGACAGAGAAGTTCAGGCAACTATTACAAGACTCGAAACACGAACCGACGCTTATAAACGAGAAGTTAATTTCGCGCTCGACCGCAGTGTTCTGAACAATACGAGAAGCCGTGATTCAATCGTTGCTTACATTACCGAATTTGAAAACGCGACTGACCGCTTAAAACAAAATTTTGACGCTCGCCGTTCGACTTCGGCAGACGTTGAAGAAGTTTTGAACCGCGCTTATTTTATTGACGGATTTATGCGTGATTATCGCCTAAATGCACGAGCCGAAAATGAATGGAAGATCGTTCGCACAGATCTGGATGCTTTAACAAATTATTATAATGTCAGTTGGAATTGGAATCGCCAATATTCACCAGCGAGCAAATTTGACTCGATGATTAGCGGAACTTATCGCTTAAACACTAGCCAGAGCGACAATGTTGTCGATGTAGTCGGTCGAGCAACTGTTCCTTATGCGGCAAACCAACGTGACCGAGTGAGCAGAAATTTGGAAAGAAGACTCGCTTCGCCTGAAATGCTGGCGATTGAAAAGCGAGACAAACAGGTAACGATTGCTTCAAGTACTGCTCCGCAAATTACATTCGACGCGGACGGCGTGGCGAAGACCGAGACAAATCCTAATGGCAGAACCATCAAAGTAACCGCCAACACTTATTACGACGGCGTATCTCTGAGTTACGAAGGCGAAAGAAGCAATGATTTTTATGTTAATTTCGTGCCGCTCAGTAACGGACAGTTAAAAGTTGTCCGCCGCGTCTATCTCGAAAACAAAAACGATACGATCACGGTTGCCAGTGTTTACGACAAAGTTAATAACTCCGCTCAATGGTCGGTGGTAACTAATCCAAACGCCGGATCAATCAACCAAAACAATAATCAAAACAATAATCAAACCAGTCAGGATTTTGTTATTCCCAACAATACGCGATTGTCAGCTGTTTTAAGAACGCCGATTTCAACCAAATCGAGTCAAAATAACGACCGTTTTTCGATGGAAGTTACATCGCCTTCGGAATTTAACGGCGCGATTATTGAAGGTCGCGTAACCAAAGCAGAACGCTCCGGACAGGTTTCGGGCAGAGCAAATCTTTCGCTTGAGTTTGACGCGATTCGGATGAGTAACGGAAGAACTTATCGTTTCACGGGAATTGTTGATGAAGTAAAATTAACCACCGGCGAAAAAGTTACCGTCAACAATGAGGGAACTGTAAGGGATAATAATCAAACGACTAAAACAGTAACTCGCGCGGGAATCGGCGCGGCTCTCGGAGCGTTGATCGGCGCGATTGCCGGCGGCGGACAAGGCGCGGCAATCGGCGCGGTAGTCGGCGCTGGCGCTGGCGCTGGAACGGTTATACTTCAGGGTCGCGACGACGTTGAACTTAATCAGGGAACGGAGTTTATGCTAACGGCTTCCGCGCCGGGCAGAGTAAATTCTAATCAGTAATTAAGATTGCGACAATAAGAAAAAGAGGATGAACAAATTTGTTCATCCTCTTTTTCTTATTGGAAAATAAAGAATTATGTGTTAATTCAATACGTTTACTTGAAAGATAAAGGTTGAATTAATAAAATTAAAAGAATTTCCTTTAATTTTACGTGACACGAATATTGACATTTGTTACCGCAATTAATTTAGCTTTGGGCAAATAAAGAACGTGCAGGAAAAATAATGAAGAGATGTTCGATGTGCAGCGACAGGGCTGGAGCATAGAGCAACTAAATGAGCAATCGGTCAATAAGCCTTCGGACGAAATGATGCGAAAAGTTTTACGCAGTGATAAAACCATGGAAAATGCAAACGAACGCGATATGGTTGGCGACGTCAAAACAATTGACATTCTGCAGGAGCGCGAGGAAGCTAAAAATCAATAAAATTTTTTTAATTTTCTTTCTAAAAATTGTGATTGATACAAAAAAGGCTTTCTCATTTGAGAAAGCCTTTTTCGATAAAATTAATGTCGATCATTACGCACAGCCGGGATGTCCGCAGTCGCATCTGATTTCGACAATATCCTGGTCTTTCGAGTCCTTGCAGTGATCGCTGCAGTAAACCTGATTATTACCCACCGTACAATCGCACATTGCGTGGGCGCATTTATTTGTGTTGTTATTCATCATAAAATTCTCCTTTTGTTATCGTGGTCGTAGAATTTGCCATCAGTCAATAAAATAATTTTAAGTTGTTGACTCGGTTTTGGCAACAATTACGC
>JACCRD010000069.1 GCA_013813755.1 Acidobacteriota bacterium
GCTTTAACGATTATAAGCGACTGCTTAAAAAGCATTAAGCAAAAAACAAATGTCGAAATTGATTGGAGCCGAATTGCGCTCGATGACGAAAAGACAATGACGCTTTTCGGTGAAGGTCGGACTGAAGCGATTTTCCAATTTGAATCGGCAGGAATGCAGGAAATTTGTCGTCGCTTAAAGCCCAAAGAATTAGAGGACTTATCAGCTCTCAACGCGCTCTACCGCCCGGGTCCGCTCGACGGCGGAATGGTCGATGATTTTATCGCGAGACATCGCGGAGAGAAAAAAGTTCAATACATAGTACCGGAAATGAAAGAGATTCTTGAGAATACATATGGCATTTTGGTGTATCAGGAACAAATTATGCAGCTCGCGCAGAAGATTGGCGGCTACAGCCTCGGCGAAGCTGATATGATGCGCCGGGCGATGGGTAAGAAGAATCGTGAAGAGATGGCTCTGCACGAGCGAAAATTTGTTGACGGCGCGATTTCAAAAAATATCAATCAGAAAAAAGCCGAAGAAATTTTTAATCTGATGGCGCAATTTGCCGATTACGGATTTAACAGAAGTCACAGTGTCGCCTATGCTTATCTCGCTTACCAGACTGCTTATCTTAAGGCGCATTTTGCTGCTTATTTTTATGCAGCTGTTTTATCGAACGAATCGGACGACGCCGCTAAAGTTTATAAATACTCAAACGAACTCCGGTCCGGCGGGCTTAAACTTCTTCCACCGGATATTAATGAAAGCGACGCTGATTTTACGCCACTCGAAGAAAACGTCAGATTTGGTTTGAGCGCGATCAAAGGACTCGGCGCGGGCAGCGTCCAATCGATTATCAGCGCCCGCCAGAACAGTAAATTTACATCGCTCTATGATTTTACGTCCCGACTCGATCAGGGTTCGATCGGACGGCGCGGACTGGAAACTTTAATTACTGCCGGCGCTTTTGATTCAATCTCGCCTGAAACTCCGCCCAACCTTTGGCGAGCGAAGCTTTTTGCAGGAATCGACGGCGCGGTTTCGCAGGGACAAAAATTTTGGACTGATAAAATAAGAGGTCAGAATGCGCTTTTTTCGGTTCAGGACAGCAACGAAACGATACTTCAACAGGAGTTGCCCGATGTCGAGGCTTGGTCCCAGACCGAGCTTTCGAAACAGGAGAAGGCTTCGGTTGGGTTCTATCTCTCAACCCATCCGCTGGATGTCTTTGCGGAAACTCTGAAAAATCTAAAAATTCTTAAAATTGCCGAGCAGGTTGATGTGAAGGCAGGCGATAGAATCACTATCGCCGGCATCGTTTCAGGCTTTCAGGCAAGACACAGCAAGAAAGGCAACCGGTTCTGCATTTTTAGGTTTGAAGATCAATCAGTCGGCGTTAAATGTCTCGCCTGGGCGGATATTTTTTCAAAATACGGCGAATTTTTTAAAGATGAAGAACTTTTAATTATTAATGGTAAAGTAGAATCTTCTGAGGGTCAGGAAATAACCCTGATTGTTGAGGAAGCCAAAAAAATTGCCGATGCCGTGCCGCACAGAGCGCAGGGTGTTTCGATAATTTTGCCGGAAAATAATTTTGGCGAAGAGCTTCTTGAGGATTTGTTCGGACTCTTGAGCAAAAACAGAGGAAATTGCGAAGTGTTTCTAAGCGTTAAACTTGAGCGCGAAGTGTTTCTGAAAATCCATTCTCAGCCGCTGCGCGTCCAGGGTTCGAGTAGTCTGGAGACTGATCTGATCCGGAGAGGTTGCCGGGTTATCTGGAATTTTTAGAGAGTTTTAGAAACAGCCCTTTTTTAATATTTATGAAAAATCAATCTGGAAACGCCTTCGAACGAGTTCAGATGGCGAGGCATCCCGAGAGACCTTACACCTCGGATATTTTAGAAACGGTATTTACGGATTTCGTGGAAATTCACGGTGATCGAAGATTTGCTGATGACGCCGCGATGATGTGTGGTTTTGCGATGCTTGACGGAAGACAGATCGCCATCGCCGGACAACAGAAGGGCAGAGATACCAATCAGCGCCGGTTTCGTAATTTTGGCATGCCGAAGCCCGAAGGATACAGGAAGGCTCTGCGGACTATGAATTTGGCGGAAAAATTCGGCAGACCGATCATCACCTTTATCGATACGCCCGGCGCTTATCCGGGAATCGATGCCGAAGAGCGCGGGCAAGCTGAAGCAATCGCGTTGAATTTGCGCGAGATGGCTAATTTAACGGTGCCCGTCATCGCGGTTGTTCTGGGCGAAGGCGGGTCGGGCGGGGCTCTGGCGATTGGAGTTGCAGACCGCGTCTTAATGTTGGAAAATGCGGTCTATTCGGTAATTACCCCGGAAGGCTGCGCGGCAATTCTCTGGAAAGATGCGGGACAATCGGCACAAGCCGCGGAAAACTTAAAGCTGACGGCGAATGATTTAAAAAAAAGCGGGTTGATTGATGAAATTATCCCTGAATTAAAGATCTGGACTTACCCGAAAATCAAAAATTCTAAAATCTCGGACGAATTTCACAAAACTTCTGAAGAATTAAAAAAAGCCTTAAAAAGAAATTTGGACTTCTTAGATAAGATAGATTCAGCGCAGAGAGTAAAGCAAAAATACGATAAGTTCAGAATAATGGGCAGCTACCTGACTTAAAAATGCAAACTTTAAATTGCAGAACTCAGAATTTGAAAATTTCAGGCTCAATTTTTATAGTCTGGAAAAGATAATTTAGATTGTATAAATTTAATGCGTGAAGGAGTAAAAATTTTCAGAAGGATAGAACCTCTTAAATTTTTTTTGCTTAATCCTTCACGCAGACTTTAGAAATTTGTTTCTGATCTTGTCTTAGAACGGTATGTCATCGTCGTTCGGTGAATTTGCGGACGCGACAGAACCCTGTGGGTTAGAACCTGAAAAACTGTTTTCGGAATTTGACTCACCAGTATCCTGATTGGATTCATCATTTCGATTGCTGCTTAGAAACTGCATATCGGTCGCGTTCACTTCCAGGCTGTGTCGGTTATTTCCGTCGCGGTCAGTCCATTCTTCGATCCTGAGACGCCCTTCGATGTATACGGCACTTCCCTTCGTTAAATATTTGGAAGCGTTTTCGGCTTGTTTCCCCCAGAGAGTGATCTTAAACCATGTGACGACGCTCTGCATCTCACCGGCTTTGTCACGTCTTTTTTCGTTGGTTGCCACAGAGAAATCACAGACGGCATTGCCCTGCGGCGTGTAACGCAATTCCGGATCACGCCCGAGGTTTCCGACGACAATAATTTTGTTAAATGACATAAATAATATTTTCCATCCTTTATAAATTTTAATTTAGCGAACTTTTTGGGATGCCGCGCACATCAATATAACTTATAAAATAATCTGTGTATATAAATTACAGATGAAAATAAAACATCGATGGCTCCAAAAAATACGTTTCCATTTAATATAACACCTTCGGTTAAGATTTTAATTCTTTCCTTTTTAATATTTGTGCGAATCGATGCGCAAACACAAATTAGAGGTGAACAGAGACCATTTTTATTATCGAATCCCCTTGTCAGATGCTCCCCTGTTTTGACGGGTCAGCCAACAAATATCCTCAGCGCGTCCGATAATTCTTTGATAATTTATGCTTCATATCCTGACGGGCTTTTTGAAGCGTTGGATATGAAAACTAAAAGTAAAATCTGGCGAACTGAACTCGGCAGTAAGATCAGTTCAAAATCAATTTTAGAAAAAAGTGACAATAAAACACTTTTTATAATGACTGAATCAAATTCTACTGTGATTTGGGCAATCAATGCGGAAACCGGAATTGCAAAATGGCGAGTTTCCGTAGCTTCTGTCGCAGGCGGAGAATCTTTTTTGTATCTGTTTCAGAATGCTCTGATTGTTGTATGTAAAAATGGAACAATTCTTTCTATTGATAAAAGCACCGGATCAGTAAACTGGAGTAAATCTATAAATTTACCTTTTACTTCAGATCCTTCGTTCATTAAGGATAGTGTATTTTTGTCAACTTCCGGTCAAACGATTGTAATAGCATTAAGCGACGGTACGATTAGATCGCAGTTTAATACGTCCACTGCAATATATAATTTGTTGGCGCTTAACAAAAAGGAATTTATATGGACCGACAAAACCGGCAGATTATTTAACGGAGACAAGTTAAAATTTCGTGCCGGTGCAGAAATAGCGTATCTGAATTTAACTTCAGACGGAATTTTAATCGCCTCTAATGATAATTTTTTGTATTTCGCTTCAAAGACCGATCAAAAAATACTCTGGAAAAAAAAGCTTGCGGGGAGAGTATTTCCGAAACCTCTGATTGTTGATAATTTCGCGGTTGTCGCTGTGTCAGGTGAATCTGAGTTATTAATATTCGATTTAAAAAGTGGAAGAATAGTAAATAGCATGGCGATTGAGAATGGGGATTTTTTTGCGGAAGATTTTTTTATTGCTTCCGGCAAACTGTTTACTCCGACAAATAAAGGTTTATTCGCTTTTGCCTCAACGGTAAACGACTGTTTCTAAAAATGAAAGAGAATAAAAGAGTGAGAAAAAAGAAGGCTGTAATATTATAATTTTCAGCCTTCCCTTCTATTTTACCATTCCGACTTAAATATATTCGTAAAAAGCCCGTCTCCAATGCTAATGACCTTTTGTATATTCCTGAATCATCGAATATATTTCGTCTTTGACAATTAATTTTTTCTTTTTAAGAGTAGTCTCCTCTAAGATTTCATCATTGTTTGGATAAGTTAATCCGCTTAATTCGGATAATCTGTCTTCAAATGTCTGGTGTTGTCGAACTAATTCTCTGAATGCCTGATTTTCCTTTATCAGTTCATTTTTTATTGAGTCTGAAGCAGCTGTTTCCATTTTTTTTACCATCCTTTTTTTTGAATTTGCCAAAACATTACTCACGTATTGTGATTTTTGTTATCTAATGTTTGTCTAAATTGTATGTTACATCACCAGCATATTCCGAATCAAGTTTTTGTGCCGGGCATTTATCCTAAATCCTTCTTCAAAATCCAGGCATTCTCCGACGGTCTCTGATAATAATTTTGTCTCCTGTATTGATAAAAAAAATTATTGTTTTTATAAAAATTTATGGCATTCTGATTTGATTCTCTAACCTCCAGCCAAACTGTTCTGACTCCGATATGAGCGGCTTCCTCTAATAATTTTTGTAGTAAATTATTTCCGATATTTTTATTTTGGAAATTCGGTGCTATTACAATAAAAAGAATTTCAGCTTCTTCAAATTTTAGCGAGTTACCATTGTGTGACGATGGACTTATCAGACGCATTATTGCAAATCCGATTAAATCTTTGTAAAGGGTTACCATTATCTGTCTGGAATCAGATCGTTTTAGTTCTTCCTGGTAAGCCTCGGTCGTCCATTCGCTTAAACCACATTCAGATGCTAAATCCGCAATCTTCTGAATATTTTCGAAATCTAATTTTTCAAAAACAAATAAATCTTTCGAAGGCAATTTCATTCATTTAACTTTCAGAGATATTGATGTTTTCATAAGAATTTATCAGACGCATAATATATTTCGTTCCATAAATCTTCAACCAATAAGATACAATCCCAGATAGGTGGAAAGATTTTCTTTTAAGTCAATATATTCCGCAACGGTAAATAATTGGAAACAATTAAGATTATCGGACGCGTTTTTGTTTGAAAGCCCATGATAAATGTAATTATTATAAGGTGTGTGAACGAGCAAATCTTTAAAAGTTTCTAAGCGGCATCTTACCGCCTTGTCTGAAATTTGACTGATAACATTGTTCTCCGCTCGAAAAATTTCATACCAAACTTCTACGTCGTTAAACCTAACAGCCGTTACAATGATCCCGTCTTTATTTCTTTTTATTAAAAGCGATTCTAAAACAGAAATTTCTCTATATTCACAATTTAAAGATTTGGAAAGTCCTCTGCCAAGTGCCTGACCTATTCTTAGACCCGTCAAACCGCCAATCTCTCTGGCAACAATTATCGTATTTATATTAATTCGCTCAAAATTATTTTTTTTTAGTAATTCGTCAATTCCCAACAAAATATCTTCCGCTTTAGAGATTTCTTTCGCGCCCGTCCAACAATCTATTTCGTAATTATTTACAAAGAGAGACAGACTGCCGCCGGCAAAGGCGGTTTCAACCGCTAAAATAATTTTTTCCCCGGTCATTTATTTTTATATTTATTCGATATTGACCAGGAGACACTCTTTATAGATTTCGGCAGCCGGAAAAAAATGTCTCTGAT
>JACCRD010000142.1 GCA_013813755.1 Acidobacteriota bacterium
CGCATATCTTTTGCGGTTTAATTTTGATATTGAAGAAACCTATGTCGATAATGCTCTTAACCAACTTCCCTTTGTTGTGCTGGTTCAATTCGCCTCGCTCTTTCTCGTTAGCGCTTATTCGATAATCTGGAGATATGTCAGCCTCGAAGACATCAAAGCCTTTCTGAAAGCCGCGATAATGTCTGGCGTAATTTTGCTTCTGGTCAGATTGCTGCTTTCACCCGAAAGATTTATTCGCTGGCAAGTTCCGCTCGCGATTATTTTAATGGATACGATTTTTGCCTTTGCAGGGCTTCTTGCTCTGCGCGTTTTGCGCCGCTTTTATTATGAATTGAGCGAAAAGGGGAAGTTTCAGGTTGGCAGAAAGCGGAAAATTCGTAAATCCACGTTAATCGTCGGCGCGGGAAGATTAGGCGCAGCAACAATTAAGGAAGTTCTCGGACGCGCCGATACCGAACTCGACATCAAAGGATTTATTGACGATGACCGATACAAAAAAGGCGGGAGCGTCGGCAGTATAAAAGTCTTGGGAACTACCGACGATTTAGCGCGTCTTGCCGACGAACTGAATATTGATCAGGTGGTTTTGGCGATTGACCAGGCGAACACCAAAGAAATTCGGCGTATTCTGGACATCTGCCGCGCAATTCCGGTCAAAGCTCAAATCGTGCCGAGTTTAAATGAAATCGCTCACGGACGAGTTTCGATCAGCCGCATTCGAGACGTGCAGATTGAAGACCTTCTGGGACGCGCGCCCGTTGAGCTTGACGACAAAAATCTGCACGATTTTTTGACTTCAAAAACCGTAATGGTCACCGGCGCAGGCGGTTCAATCGGTTCTGAACTCGTCCGGCAAATCACCAACTTTAATCCTCAAATCCTCGTTTTAATAGAGCGGACGGAGTTTGCCCTTTTTCAAATTGAGCGCGAACTGACCAAAAATTTTCCTGAAACCGAATTTGTTCCGCTGCTCGCGGACATCTCTGACGCGCCGCGGATGCGCGAGATTTTCAGAGAATACAAACCCGCAGTCGTTTTTCACGCCGCTGCGCATAAACACGTTCCGCTTATGGAAATCAATCCGACCGAAGCGATCAAAAATAATATTTTTGCAACCAATCTGATCGGCGAACTGGCGGGCGAATTCGGCGCGAAAGATTTTGTTTTGATTTCCACCGACAAAGCCGTTAATCCGACGAGCATTATGGGCGCGTCCAAACGCATCGCGGAAATCGTTTTGCAAAATTTAAATCAAATCTACCCGACAAATTTTATGGCGGTGCGATTTGGCAATGTGCTTGGCTCGACCGGTTCCGTAGTGCCGATTTTCCGTGAACAAATTCAAAACGGCAAAGCGATTACGGTGACAGATCCGGAGATGACGCGCTATTTTATGACGATCCCCGAAGCCGCGCAGCTCGTTCTTCAGGCGGGCGCGATTGGCACGGGCAGCGAGATTTTTATTCTCGATATGGGCGAGCCAATTAAAATTCTCGACCTCGCCGAAGATATGATTCGGCTTTCGGGACTTCAGCCATACGAAGACATCGACATTGTTTTTACAGGCATCCGGCAGGGCGAAAAACTTTTTGAAGAACTTGAAATCACCGGCGAAAACCTTTTAAAAACCAAACATCCGAAAATTTTCATCGGTAAAATCGCGACCTATTCGGGCGAGGATGTCACTAATATTCTGAGCAATTTTCATCAAGCTGTCAGAGAAAACGATAAACTAAAAATCCGCGCTCTGCTCAATCATTTTTTGCCCGAAGCGAATATTTCGGAAAACAAAACCGATTCTTTTACAGCTACCGTAGCTCCCCAAACAGAAAATATAATTGACGCCCGGCGTTCGGCTCTCGAAACTTAAATTAAAAAATTTTATACTCGAATTATGGCAATTTTAGTTACCGGCGGTGCCGGATATATCGGCAGCGTGGTTGTCGAAGATTTGATCGGAAAAGGCGAAGAAGTCGTCGTTCTCGATAATCTTTCTTACGGACACACGCAGGCGATTGGTGCCGATGTGCCTTTTTACGAAGGAAACATCGGTGATTCAGAACTCGTCACGCGCATCTTGAACAGCTACGAAATAGAAGCCTGTATGCATTTTTCAGCATTCGCATTTGTCGGCGAATCGGTCGAAAAACCGCAGATTTATTATCAGAACAATTTTGTTGAAACTGTTCATCTGCTTGATGTTTTAATCAAAAACAACATCAAAAAATTTATTTT
This sequence comes from Acidobacteriota bacterium, assembly GCA_013813755.1. Taxonomy (GTDB): domain Bacteria; phylum Acidobacteriota; class Blastocatellia; order Pyrinomonadales; family Pyrinomonadaceae. The sequence goes on from JACCRD010000142.1 coordinate 2,236, forward strand.
CTCGTCCACCTGCGCGACCTACGGCGAGCCGCAGTATGTGCCGATTGACGAAGCGCATCCGCAATTTCCAACCAGTCCTTACGGCTGGTCAAAATTTATGGTCGAACGCGCGCTGATCGATTATGACGCGGCTTATAACTTGAAATACGTCGCGCCGCGTTATTTTAACGCCTGCGGGGCGACAGAGAGATGCGGCGAGCATCACGATCCGGAAACGCACCTGATTCCGCTTGTTTTGCAGGTTGCGCAATTAAAGCGAGAATTTATTTCAATTTTCGGCGACGATTACTCAACGCCCGACGGCACCGCCATCCGCGATTATATACACGTTTCTGATTTAAGTCAGGCGCACATTTTGGCGCTCGAATATTTGCGCGGCGGTGGTGATTCGCAATTCGTCAATCTCGGAAACGGCGGTGGTTATTCAGTCAATGAAGTCATCGAAGCAGCAGGAAAAGTGACCGGCAAAAATATCGCATCAAAAATCGCGCCGCGCCGTGCCGGTGATCCTTCCCGCCTTATCGCCGACGCAAAAAAAGCGCGCGAAGTTTTAGGCTGGAATCCGCAAATTCCTGACATCGAATCAATTATCGAAAGCGCGTGGGCGTGGCATCTCACGCATCCGAACGGCTATGGTTCTTAAAAAGCCGCACCAATTCAGAACCGTCTACGGCAGAGATTTACTGAATGTGCAACATTGATATTATAAAGTGACGCTAAATAGACGTTATCGCAGACGGTTCTGACAAACGTAATTCTTGTAATGAGTAATTTAAGTTTAGCTTTGGTCTAAATTCCTTCTGCTCACAGGCGAATTCTGCTGTCTTCTCCAACTCCTGTTTTTGTTTAGAAAAGTTTGCCAAAATCATATTTTCCGGTTACTCTCATAAAAATGAATGAATAGCCATTCAGTATTTAAGAGAAAACATGTCACGTTCAACACGCACCAATGGAGCAACTCGATTAGTTGTTTTAGACAAACGCGAAGCGATATTAAACGCCGCCGTCAGTGTTTTTGCGCAAAAAGGGTTTTTCAATTCAAAAGTTGCAGATATTGCTGGTGAAGCGGGTATTGCCGACGGCACGGTTTATCTTTATTTCAAAAGCAAAGACGAAATT
>JACCRD010000167.1 GCA_013813755.1 Acidobacteriota bacterium
TCCAGAGGGCATTTGCAATATGCGGTCAGACAAGCACTCTCGGCATTTGGAAAAAGCCTGAAAATCAAATTCTCAGGCTTCAAGCATAGTTCACCCTAATTGTGAACGACTACTTATGTGCTTTAAGTAGCCAAATATTCTTTGGCTTTTTTGCTGAATCGTTTTGCGCGAAGTTCCTTTGGTAAAACTTTCGATAATATAACCCGCTGCCGATGGGTCATTTTGCAAATTTACCAAAAAACTATCCACTCTCGCTTTATCTATTCGAGATTCGCTAATTGAAAATTCATCAAGTAATTGAAGGGTTGGCGGTAAGCAAGGGGCAGAACTAGTTTCCGAAGCCGTTCTTGCACATTCTTCCGGCAAACCATTTACTTCAACCGTCAGTGTAAGATTTCTTCCGGCTTCTTTATGTATGGCTTTAACGGATAAGGAACCTTGTCCTTCAATTATTTTACCGCCCACAACCGTCCAGTTATATTGCAGATTAAATTTATCGGCTTCCTTGCTCAAAATCCCCGTAAAAACTATCGGTTCGTCGGGTTTCGGAACTCCTGCTGGACCAGTTACACTAATTGAAGGACAAAGCGGAATTTTATCTGTTTGCGCAAAGGCGGCAACACAAAAAGCAAAAATTAAAATTGAAATGAAAAGAAAACTTTTCATAATCGAAAATTCAAAGTCGTAGAAATAGAAACTTAAAATCAATTTAAGATTCTTGGCTGGCGGCAATTGCTTCAGGCGCGGATGTCGGCGCGATGTATAAAATGCGCGTGCAGCTTTCGCACGTCATTATTTCGTCTTTGGTTTTAAGTTCGACCTGCATTTGCGGGCGCAGTTTCATAAAACACGCGCTGCACGAGCCGTTGATGACTTCGGCAACAGCGATTCCGTCGCGGCTTCGCTGTGCCATACGGTTGTAGACGGAAGCCAGTTTTGGCGGAAGCGTGATAAAAACTTCGTGGCGTTTAGCTGTTTCAACTCCAAATTGCTTCTTGTTTTTGCCCAGTTCCTTGTCGAAGACTGCCATCGCTTCGGCGCGATTTGATTCGAGGTTGTTTATTTCTTCTTCACGTTCGGCGAGAGTTTTTTCGACTTCTTCGACTTCGGTCATTCTCTCCAAAACCTGTGTTTCGAGCGCGGAAACCTGCTTTTGCAGCGCGTCAAGTTCGCGCATCGCAGTTTCATACTCTTTCTGATTCTGCGCGTTTTTCAAATTGCGGTCGGCGCGGTCGATGTAAGTTTTGTTTTCGGCAATTTGCTTTTCCAGGTCGCCGCGTCCTGCCTGCGCCGTATCACGCTTCATTTGTATCTCACGAATAGAAGAGGCGTGCTGTTCAAACTCCTGTTCAATACTAGCACGCCTCTGTTCTGCCGATTCGATAGATGATTTTAACCTACGAATATTGGTGTCGGTTTTTTGAAGTTCGACTAACTTCTCGAGTTCTGATTGCACTTTGAAAATCTCCTGTTTAGATAACGCTGGTATTGAAATTTTCACATATTATTAATTTACGCGCAACGTAGCAGCCGGGAGTGTAAAGTCAAAAGTGATGAATGCAAAGCAAAAACTCTCCACTTCGAACGGAAAGCGGGCAGGCAAATTTATTAGTCAGACGGCTTTTGAATTGTGGATTTAAATTGCTTTTAATCTTACCATTGATTTTGAAAAAAATTCGAGGAGATTGAAAATGTCTAAACTTTTTACATTGATTTTATTGGCGGCGACGCTTCCGAATATAATATTGGCGCAGGTGTCTGAAAAAAAGACTCTGCAAAATCAGACGGGAAAAGATTTTGTCTCGACCCGCGAAATGGACAGAATCAATTGGATGGAATTTCGCGAAGCTGTGCCGACAAAAATTCAGACAGTTTTGCTTTCGACCGGAACGCTCGAGCCGCACGGCGTGATAAATAATGGCGCGGACAACACCGCGCCGACGGCGATCGCGCATAAAATCGCCAGGCGCGTCAACGCGCTGATCGCGCCGACTCTGCCCTACGGAATTACTGGTAGTATGGAAGCGTATCCGGGCGCGTTCCAGATCAGCGAAGCCGCGTATCGTCCGTTTGTCAAACAAATTTTAGAAGGACTCGCCAAAAACGGTTTCCGCAATATTATCATCCTGAACGGTCACGGCGGCGGGCAGACGGCGGTTCTCAACAGCGTTGCGGCGGAAGTTGCGGTTGAAAAAAAAGTCAAAACGCTGGTAATTAATTGGTGGTCGTTCGCTTCCGATGAAACAAAGGAAGTTTTCGGCGAAGACGGCGGACACGCCGGACTTAACGAAACGGCTTTTATCCAGGCAATTGACCCGACGCTCGTTCACGCGGAAAAATACAACAGCGATCTGGCAACTGCTTATCCGCCAGCAGGAACCTGGTCAGCAACGCCTTTTCCATCTTCTATCGGGCTTTACCAGAAAGGTCAGGGTTATCCAAAATTTGAACAGAAAAAAGCCGATGAGTATTTTATAAAAGTTACCGACAAGGTTGCTAATCTAATCAATGAAGTAGTTCGCAAATGGAATTTGGCGGGATTATGACGAAAATGAAAAAATGATGATGAAAAATGAAAATTCATAAATTGGCGAAAAACTGGACATTAATTGTTTCTTTTCAGGGTTGCCTTTTTACTTTCCCTTCTATTAAATAAACAAAATATTCAGATATTGATTCATCAGCAGGAAAGTTTATACAATTGTAGTTTGACAATGCGTAACTTATGTATGTATTGCTTCCTCAGATAGATAGCAATAATCATTATGTTGTTATTCGATTGGCTGTAATTTCTCTTACTTAGCTAAAATACTTTGTTATAAAAAACCGATTAACGAGCGATGCTTTTCACTTTCATCTAATTCCAGAAAACAGGAACGCTGTCGGTCAAGAAAGACTAGACACGAACATATTCTGAAACAAAAGTTTCGTAATCAATAGTTGCTAGTTCAAAATCTGTTCATTGGCTCCAAATTGAATCAACAAGTCAGAAGCATCAGAAATGATACTTTCTATTTTCCCACTTAAAATCCCACCAAAAACAGTATAAGTAAATGGTATGAGCAATTGTCTAATAACAGCCAACAGATGTTTGATTTCAGACAAAAACCCACAGATATTTATTTATAACTCTATACTGAGCTTATATTTAACGCATTCATAAGCTTGGAATAGCATTTGCAGTTTAGTTAATGTTTATGAATACGACTTTTCAGCAAATTATTCGAGAAATACTACTTCTCGGAATTATTGCGATATTAGCAAGTCCATTGCCGATTTTCGCGCACGGCGGCGAAGACCACACTGAAGCAAAGCCGCAAACCAATGTCAAACAAAACATAGAATCGCGCACGGCGGTAGCAGGTGATTTTGAGATTTTGCTCAAAACTCCAATTCTCGAACCGGACAAGGAAATT
>JACCRD010000110.1 GCA_013813755.1 Acidobacteriota bacterium
ACGCGCTTCTGATGGCGAATCACGGCGCGGTCGCTTACGGCGCGGATTTGTGGCAGGCTTTCGACCGCCTCGAAACGCTCGAACATACCGCAAAAATTACCATTCTTTCCCGTGCGCTCGGCGGCGCGAACGATTTGCCAAAAGACGCAATTAAAAAACTTATCAACATCCGGGAAAAAGCCGGATATCTGACTGAAGCGGCGCGCTGTCAGACGTGCGGATATTTAGGAGAAACGGGAATTGCGTGCGGACACGACGAAATTATAAATTTCAACCCGGAGGTTTCGAAAACAAACGGCGCTAAGTTTTCATTTACGCGCGAAGAACTGATAGAATTGCTGAGCCAAGCGGCAAACGGAAGATAGATAATTTATCAGTGAGTTGTTTTTAAACATAATTTTTAGGAGAAACTTAAATGCAAGAAGCGTTAGGAATGGTCGAGACAAAAGGCTTAGTGGCGATGATTGAGGCGGCGGACGCGATGGTTAAAGCCGCAAACGTCCAGCTTGTCGGCTACGAAAAAATCGGCGCTGGTTTTGTTACAGCAATTGTCCGCGGCGATGTCGCGGCGGTGAAAGCAGCAACTGATGCCGGCGCGGCAGCAGCACGACGCGTTGGCGAATTGGTCAGCGTTCACGTAATCCCGCGTCCGCATGGAAGCGTTGACGATGTTTTACCAATCGGACTCAACAGTTAACAGCTATCAGTGAACAACAAACTGATAACTGATAACTGATAACTGAAAATGATAATTGCCAGAATTTTAGGAACAGTTGTTTCGACGCAGAAAGATGAGCGGCTCAGCGGCAAGAAACTTTTGATCGTCAAACCTATCAACCTCGATGGCACAGACCAGAACAGTTATGTGGTTGCCGTCGATACGGTTGGCGCGGGCTACCACGAAAAAGTTTTGATTGTCGCGGGTTCGTCGGCAAGGCTTGCCGAAGGCAATAAGGATTGCCCGGTTGATGCGGCAATTGTCGGTATAATTGATTCCTTTGAAGTGAATAGCAAAGAGTAAATCTTGTATTCACATAATTTACAATTTACGATTGACGAAATATGCAGCTTGCGCGTGTTATCGGAACGGTAGTTTCGACTGTTAAAAACGAATCGCTCGAAGGGCGGAAATTTTTAATTGTGCAAACCTTGAACGCCGATCTAACCGCGAAGGGCAAGCCGCAAGTGGCGCTCGACGCGATTGGCGCGGGTGTTGGCGAATTAGTTTTCTGGTGTCGCGGTAAAGAAGCAAGTTTTCCTTTTAAGCGCGATTCAACGCCGACCGATTGCACGATTGTCGGGATTGTTGATTCGGAAAAACACGTATTTAGTGGTAAACGGTAAGTGATAAGTACTAAATAAAATTATTTTCAGTTTACCATTTATCATTTACCATCTTAAATGCTTTTAGCGAAAGTAATTGGAAACGTCGTCGCAACGCAGAAAAATCAGCGTTACGAAGGAACGCGCGTGATGTTGTGCCGGCAAATAACGCCCGAAGGCGAAGAAATGGACAACACGTTGCTGGCGCTTGATTCAGTTTCGGCTGGCGAAGGTGATGTCGTTTTAATCTTGCAGGAAGGTTGGGGCGCGTCAACAGCTTCGACGGGAAAGCCGGGCGCGGCGATTGATTCGGCGATTGTCGGCGTGGTTGATTATATTGATTTGCTGCCGGACGAAAAAAGACAAAAAGGTTAGACAGAGTAAACAAAACTAAGATTTTTATTAAATGTCTGAAAATAAAACGAACGAACTAGCCGAAAAAATTGCGCGCCTTCTGCAGGCGGACACGCATTCGAGCGATTTTTCTTTGTTGCAGGCGAGTCTTAGAAAAATCGATCAGCGCTTAGACAAAATAGAATCTCAAATCTTTTCACAAAACCACCAATCAACAAATCAAATGTCGCAGTCGAATCATCCGAGTCAGCAAAAGTTTGAAATAGCCGAAGCTGTCGCGTTTGATGTAACCGAACAATTTGAAACGGAAAAGGCTTGCCCGTATGAACCGACGGGCAAGCCTTGTGACCATTGCGCGATGTGTAATTCGCGCGGATTTTAGTTGTTTATTTGTTTGCCGGTGCAGCCGGTGCGGAGCTTTTTCGCAAAGAATCCGGGCTGCCGATGTCGGGCGCTTGTTTCGCCGAATCATCAGCCTTAAAGAACGGTTCTTCCTTGAAGCCCAGAAGTCCTGCCGTTAAAACAGCCGGAAATGAATTACGCGCGGTATTGTAACCCGTCACCCCGTCGTTATAATCAAGTCGAGCGACGTTGATGCGATTTTCTGTTCCTGAGAGTTCATTTTGGACGTTCATAAATGCTTCGTTTGAACGAAGAACAGGATAATTTTCCTGCAAGCTCAGAAGCCGTCCGATTGTTCCGCCAAAACTATTATTAGCTTCAATAACCGCTTGTTTCTGTTCCGGTGTTTTATCACCGTCCGCGCCTTGGGGTGCGGCTTGCGTCGCATTCAAAAGACGTGAACGCGCGTCAGCAATTTGTCCGAAAACTTCCTGCTCCTGAATTGCCGACATCTGGGCGGCTTTGACGAGATTCGGAATCAAATCCGCACGTCTCTGCATCGCGCTTTCGACGTTTGCCCATTTACCTTTTACACCCTGTTGTTTGGCGGTCAAATCATTGTAGCTGCAACCGCTTAAGCCAAATATGGCGAATAACGCTATTGTTAATAAAATTCCTCTTTTCATTTTTTGTCTCCTCATAAAAAGTTAATTGTTAATTGTTCTCGTTAATGGCAATCATACTTCGACAATTAACCATTAACCATTTACGATTTTTATACTTTATCGACTGCCTCAATCACATTTTCGATCTGCTTCATATAATCGGCAAAAAGCTGATTGGCAGATTTGTCGTCAAGTGTTTTGGCAGAGTTATTTTCCTTAAAATCAAGGATTTTTTCAAACGGTTTGCCGTCAATCTTTAGATGCTGCGCGGTTGCCGCAATAATATCGTGTTTGGCAATCGGCGGCGCGACATTATGAAGCAACAAAACCGCCCGAAATACGGTAATAAAATCCGGTAAACTATTCGCCATCAGAGCCGTCAAACTCTGATTTGTAGTTGAAGCCGGAATAAAAGCGCGGCGCAGTTTGATCAACTTGCTGCGCAATTCGTATTCGGTTTGATGACGCAAAAATTCATCGGAAATATTGAGCGCTTCCAAAACATTTTCGCCATACAGAACAATGTGCGCCTGCTCCATCTGGTGAAATTCGATAGGGAAAACATCTGCCGCGTTCTGCAGTTCCGAAACCGTAAAATACACGGGCACCGAGTGTCCCAAACGGCTCCACTCGCGCATCGGCGCTTGGGCGGCGCGTAAATCTTCAGGCGTAATTTTGTGCAGCGCAATCAGTAAATTGTAATCCGATTGGTTTTTGACAAAATCTCCCGTCACCGCCGAGCCATACAAAACGACCGAAGCTAAATTTCTGCCGTGCGTCGATTTTAAATCGTCAATAAATGCGTCAAATTGATGTTTCATAATCAGTTAACCGTAAAATTACCAATCTCCGCCTGCGCCGCCGCCGCCGAAGTCCCCCCCGCCGCCAAAGCCGCCCCAGCTGCCGCCGCCGCCGCCGGAATTTCCGCCCCATCCGGATGAAGAAGAACCCCCGCTGTTGCCCAAACCCCCAAGAATAATCCAAGGCAGAACGCTGCCCGCGCCGCCACCGAAACCGCCGCCGCCTCGACGACCGCCACCACCGCCTCGACCCGAACCAAAACGGCTGAAAATTATTATCAAAAGCACAAAAAG
>JACCRD010000181.1 GCA_013813755.1 Acidobacteriota bacterium
GAATTGAGGCAAAAAGAGTAGAAGCCGAAAAGCTCGAAGCTGAAAGAGTAGAAGCCGAAAGGGTCGCGGCTGAAAAAGCTGCTGCTGAAAAAGCTGAAGCCGAAAGCGCAGCAAAAGCCGAAGCTGAAAGTGCCGCACAAGCTGAAGCGGAAAGCGCCGCAACTGCCGAATCTGAAGCTACAGAAACAGCAGTCGCGGAACCGGCAACGGAAACAACCGAAGAAGCACCGGCAGAAATAGATAAAAAGCCTGAAGACGCGGAGTAAATTCAGCTCTCGGTCTGAAAATCAAAGGCGCTAAAATTCTTCCTGACCTGTCTGTAACATGCATACTTTATGAAAGAAGCGGTTGAAAAAATTATTAGCGCTCTGGTTGACGAAAAAGAAGCGGTTGAAGTGTCTGAAGAATCGGGTGGACGGGCGCACGTGATTAAGGTTTGTGTCGCGGAAAGCGATATGGGGCGAATCATCGGTCGTGAAGGCAAAACCATCAAAGCGATTCGTAGTCTTTTGTTTTTCGCCGGACAAAAACACGGTAAGCGATTTGTTTTGGACGTGGTTGAATAATTTTGTCGATACGGCATCGGGCGTGTAAGTTTGCCAAAATTGAGATTGACAATGAATTCGCGGCAGCCCGGAAATGGAAGATTTAGTTACAATCGCTAAAATTGCCAAAACTCGCGGGTTGCGCGGCGAACTGGTTGCCGATCTTTTGACTGATTTTCCTGAACGATTTGACAATCTGAAAAAAGTTTTTGCCGTTAAACCTTCGGGAGAAACTTTGGAACTTGAAATTGAAAAGTTCTGGTTTCAGAAGGCGAGAATAATCTTAAAATTCGCTGGATTCGATTCGATTGAAGCGGCGGAAAATTTAAGAGATTGCGAAGTTTGCGTTTCTGAAGCGGAAGCCGTCGAGCTTGAAGCGGATGAATTTTTCGACTGGCAGTTAGCCGAATGCGCGGTTGAAACGATTGATGGCAAAATTTTAGGTAAAGTTTCGGAATTGATGCGGACGGGCGGAACGGAAATTCTGGTTGTGAAAGGCGCGGAGAAAGATTATCTGATTCCTTTTGCCGAAACGATCTGCGTCGAAGTTGACATTGAAAATAAGTTGATTAAAATTGACGCGCCTGAAGGTTTGCTGGAATTTTAGATTTTTGACAAAAAAATAATCTAAAATCCAAAATGAAAATAGACGTTTTAACAATTTTTCCAGACTTTTTTAAAGAAGTTTTTGACTTTGGCATTATTCGGCGCGCGCGTCTCGCGGGAATAGTAGAGATTGGCATTCACGATCTGCGTGAATTTACCACCGACAAACACCGGATGGTTGACGACCGACCGTTCGGCGGCGGCGACGGAATGGTTTTAAAATGCGAACCAATTTTTGCCGCGATTGAAAATTTAGTTGAAACCGACGTGCGCGAAAATTTTCCGAACGGAACGCGAGTCGTTTTGCTTTCGCCGCAGGGAAAACAATTTAAACAAGCCGTCGCCAAAGAGTTTACGGACAAAGCAGAACATATTATTTTGATTTGCGGGCGTTACGAAGGCGTAGACGAAAGAGTTAACGACGCGCTCGTAACTGATGAAATTTCCATCGGAGATTATGTTCTTTCGGGCGGCGAACCGGCAGCGGTAGTTTTAGTTGACGCGATTACGAGACTTCTTCCGGAGGCTCTGGGAAGCGAAACTTCTGCCGCGAACGATTCTTTTTCAAACGGAATTTTAGATTGTCCGCATTACACACGCCCGCCAGAGTTTCGCGGAAGGCAAGTTCCCGAAGTTCTTCTAAGCGGCAATCACGCGGAAATCGAAAAGTGGCGCCAAGAAAAGGCTTTAGAAAAAACCAGAAAGACGAGACAAGATTTATTGAAAGGAGAAAACAATTAACAGTGAGCAGTTGTCAATCAACAAAAAATGGCAACCGATACCTGCTCGCTGTTAACTGTTAACTGATTATGAACCGTTTAGACAATATTGAAAATACACAATTAAGAGAAAATATTCCGAACTTCCAATCGGGCGACAGCGTGCGCGTCCACGTTCGGATTCAGGAAGGTAACAAAGAACGCTTGCAGGTTTTTGAAGGCATCGTCATTGCCCGTAAACACGGCGGAAACCGCGAAACCGTGACGGTGCGAAAGGTGAGTTTCGGGGTCGGTGTGGAAAGAATTTTCCCGCTTCACGCAACCATTGTTGACCATATCGACGTTATCCGCCGCGGTAAAGTACGCCGCGCCAAACTTTATTATTTGCGCGATTTGCGCGGTAAAGCGGCTCGCATTCCGGAGCGCGATTTACGCGGAAAAGTTAAAAAAGCTTAATAATCCCGGCAGGAATTTTAATTACTCAAGCCGTGAAACGACGCAAAAATACCCGAACTATATTTAAATGTTTGGCGTGAGTTTTTGCATCGTTTCACGGTTTTGTATTTCTTCAAACTTTAATGAAAACCGAATCGACAAACATCAATCTGAACTTTGAACAACAGGCAGTTAACGAAGGATTTCGTTTTATCGCGGGTGTTGATGAAGTCGGACGCGGCTGTCTGGCAGGCGCAGTCGTGGCGGCGGCGGTTATTTTGGACATTTCAAAACCTTTGCCCGCTGGCTTAAATGATTCTAAGAAAATCTCTGCCAAAATTCGCGAGCGCATTAGTGAAGAAGTAAAGCAAAACTGTTTAGCGTATTCAATCGGACAAATTGAAGCCGAAGAAATTGACCGCATCAATATTCTGCGGGCGACAAAAAAAGCGATGCGTCTGGCAATTGAAAACCTAAACCCGCGTCCCGATTTTTTATTGATTGACGCGGTTCAGTTAAAAGACTTAGATTTACCGCAAAAAGCTATCATCCACGGCGACGCGATTTCCGCCTCAATCGCCGCGGCATCAATTATTGCAAAGGTTTACCGCGACAATTTAATGTGCGAACTTGATAAAAATTATCCCGCATACGGTTTTGCCAAACACGCCGGCTACGGAACAAAAATGCATTTCGAAGCGTTAAGAAAATTTGGCGCGTGCGAGCTTCATCGCAAAACTTTTCGCGGTGTCGTTTCGTAAATATTTTTCAATGAATTCGGAAGATATAAAAATTGAAAGCCTGAAGCGTATCGTAATCGTCGGCACAAGTTGTTCTGGAAAAACTACTTTGGCAAAAAATTTGGCTCAAGCCTTAGGCGTCAAGCACATCGAACTTGACTCGATTTACTGGCTGCCCGGTTGGGTTGGAAGACCAAAAGAGGAGTTTAGAAATTTAGTTGAAAAGGAAGTCGCCACCGACCTCTGGGTTCTGGACGGAAATTATTCCAAAACACGCGACATTGTTTGGAAACGCGCCACCACGATTATTTGGCTTAACTATTCTTTTCCGCTAGTCGCGTATCAAGCCCTTCGTCGTACTACGCAACGCATTTTCACGCGGGAAATTCTTTATTCACAAAACCGTGAAACTTTCAAGCAGGCATTTATGAGCAGAGACTCAATTTTACTCTGGGTTTTAACTACTTTTCATCGCCTTCGACGTGATTATCCGTCATTACTGCAGGTAATTTCCTCCGGTGAAACAAAAGTTATAGTCTTTCAAAACCCAAAAAAAACCAATGAATTTCTAAAGCGCCTTGATTAAATTAGGAGTTACGCAGTTGGAATAAGCGAATAACGCGGATTCGCCAAATATGCCCTGACCGCATCTCGAATAATACTGGTTTTGGCTTCGATCCAACTGATTTTTTCTCGATAACAATGACTTTCCAATCTGACAAATGCTCTGATACACAGCCCGATGTGATTCAACACCGGGCGCAGCCGGCGGCATTGCGCGCGTTCAATCAGGCACTGCTGTTTGAGGGCGCGATGGTACATCTCAATCCGCCACGTGCTTTTGGCTTCGGTTTGCCGTTCCGCTTCGGTCATCTTCTCAAGGCTCGTCGCCTAGTATTCCGCCGTGCCGTCTGTGGCACGGACGCAGAATACCTTGATTTCTCCAAACCCCTTGAGCCAGCAGATTGTGCCATCCCTGCCGCACAATCCGGCGGCAGAAACCGCTTGCAAGCCGCTCCGGTTGACATTGATCTGCCGGTTCGCTTTGAGCCGGGTCAAAAAATGCCAGCCCAAAGAGCGCACCAATTTCAGATTCTCAACCGACCCATACCAACTATCGAAACAAACCAGTTCGGGATTAAATCCGCGCTCAAACGCGTTGAGCAGCATCTCGGCAAAATGATCGTTCTTGGTTTTGCCGTCGCGGTCTTTATCAAAGACGCGATAATCAATCGGCACACACCGAGTCCCGTCCGTCCAGAGCAAAGTAATCAAGTTGATTCCATTGACAACCGCTTTTTGTTTGCCCGACCAATGCCGATAAACCAGAGCGTTTCTCTCCGAATACGGCTTCTCAAGGGTCGAATCATCCAGCACCAGGATGCCACTCGTCAAATCAATTTGCGTTTTCGCCTCTTCCCAGAGCGTTTCGGCATCGGGTTCGAGACGCGCCAGCAAGCGAGTAAAAGCATCGTGCGCGGGAGCGTCTTTGCTCTCCGGCTGCACACGCTCGGCTTCGGTCGCGGTCACGTCGCGCGGCGTGGCGATGATAAAGTTAATGTAATCTTCGTCGGTAACTTTTGGCGGATTCATTCTTTATTTCTATCAAATATCTGTTCAACTGCGTAAGTCCTATAAATAAAACGACCAAAAATTAAACTTTCTGAAAATTACTCACCGCAAAACTTTTAGCGGCGTTTTGTAAAATTCAAATGCAGATCAAACAATTCAAAGCTGAGTCTCTAAAGCGCGTTTCGGTTGTCGGCACAAGTTGTTCGGGGAAAACTACTTTTGCCAAAAATCTCGCAAATATCCTTGAAATTAAACACGTTCAACTCGATGCAATCAACTTTCTGCCTGATTGGATTGAAAGACCGAAAGAGGAATTTTTAGATTTGGTTGAGAAAGAAGCCGCTGCCGACGTTTGGGTATTTGACGGAAATTATACGCGCACCCGCGAGATTGTTTGGCAACGGGCGACGGCGATTGTCTGGCTCAATTACTCGTTTTCACGAACTTTTTACCGTTCGGTGAGGCGCACGATGCACCGCGTTTTCAGCCGCGAAGAACTTTATTCCGGAAACCGCGAAACATTTCAAAAGGCATTTATGAGCCGCGATTCAATTCTGCTTTGGGTTATGACGACATATTACGAAAAGCGGCGCAGATATACGAAACTTCTACGCGAAGACAAACTAAACGAAAAAGAGATTTTCATTTTCGAGCGCCCAAAGCAGGCAGAAGAATTTCTTCGACAGGTTAAGCAATTAAACGCTTAAATTTCCATAAAACATTCACCGTAAAATTTTTCGCTGCAATTTATAATTTCGCGCTCGAAAAATATTTTCGTGTAACTATGCCGAATTGTGTTTAGGTAATGGAAGCCAATTACGAAAAGGAAGAATTTGCGGAGGAAGCAGCGAAAACGAAAAGATTTTTGCTGAAAAGTAACATTTCGATTGCGCTTAAAGCGGAAAATTAAAGATTCAGTAAAATTGGTATATGAATGAAGTAAAACTTTCCAACCGCGAGCTATTCAATGAACAGCGTCGGAGTTTGCTCGCGCGAATTGAAGGCTGGCTCGAAACTCCAATGCTCATTCTCGGTTTCGTCTGGCTCGGACTGCTGATTTACGAATTTATCTGGAATCTCCCACCCGCGCTCGAACTAACCGGAACAATCATCTGGATAATTTTTATTCTCGACTTTGCCGTCAAATTCATACTCGCGCCCGACAAAACCGATTATCTAAAATCAAACTGGCTGACCGCGCTCTCTTTGCTCGTTCCCGCTTTGCGCGTATTTCGGATTTTTCGCGTATTTCGTTTTTTGCGGGCGGCTCGCGGGTTACGTCTGTTTCGGATTGTAACCTCGCTCAATCGCGGGATGAAAGCTCTCGGCGCAAGTTTCGGGCGGCGCGGCTTCGGTTATGTGGTCGCGCTTTCGATCATCGTCGTTTTTGCAGGCGCTGCCGGAATGCTCACTTTTGAAAACGAGGTCGAAGGCGGAATAAAAACCTACGGCAACGCGCTCTGGTGGACGGCGATGATGATTACGACCATCGGCTCGGAGTATTTTCCGCAGACGATTGAAGGGCGCGTTTTATGCTTTATTCTCGCGCTCTACGGTTTCGCAGTGTTCGGTTATGTAACGGCGACGTTGGCGACGTTTTTCGTCGGACGCGATGCGGAAAACGCCGAATCGGAAATCGCGGGCGCGGAAGACATCAAAGCCTTACGCGACGAAATCGCTCTGCTGCGTGAGGAAATAAAACAGCTGCGCGAGCAATAATCAAAGTCGATTTGTTCGATTACAAATTGCTGTTTTGTCCAATAAAATTTTGTCGAGTAAAATCGAGAATATGCTTTTATTGTTTCTGTAAAATGGCTCGGGCTCTCGATTTGGGCGTGGTTTGGAATTCAATTTACGGAATGCTTAAGCACGGTTGCGAGATGGTGCGTAAAGGGCGGTAATTATACGGTTTACGTCAATCGTGCCAGAAGAAAAACTGCCATTCCGCGCCGCTGAGAAATCAACGAATTTTGGCGCGAAAGATTTGTTAAGATTTAGAAATTCCTAAACCGTAAGACAAGTCAAACAAATCATTAGACGTGAGAACAAAACAGCGACTTTATTATTTGTGTTACGTGATAAATTCAAGCAGACCTGGCGGCGGCTACGCTGCACGTTGATTTTTGTCGTTACTTTGAATTTAGTCTTAAATGTAGATTTCGCCGCAAAAAGCTAAATCGGCGCGACCTGTAATCAGCATTTCATCATCTTCGCGCCAGACGGCTTCGGTTGTGCCGCCTTTCGCGTGAACTGAAATTTTTCTTTCGGTTTTTTCGTTCAAAACGGAAGCGACTGCCGCTGCAATCGAGCAGGTTCCGGAGGAAGAAGTTTCGCCTGCGCCGCGCTCCCAAATGCGAATTTCGATATTTTCCCGGTCGATGTTTTTGACAAACACGACATTTGTTTTTTCGGGAAACCGCGAGTGCATTTCGAGTTCTTTGCCGACCGCTCGCCAATTCATTTCATCAAAATTTGCAACAAAAACAACTGCCACCGGATTTCCGACATTCAGCTCGGTTATTTGTATTTTTTTTTCGTAATTCGCACTTTGTAAATCGCAACTTACTACCTGCGGAAATTTCGGTTTACCGATTTCGGCACAAAACCAAAACGTATTTTCTTTTCGTTCAAGAAATTGGTAATTTTTGATTCCGCTTTGTGTTTTGAGTTTAAGATTCTCGCCCGCAAAAAGATTTTTGTAATAAAGATACGCGATCGCGCAACGCGTTCCGTTGCCGGAAAATCCGGCTTCGCTACCATCGGGGTTAACGATGCGACACAAATAATCCGCCGCCGTATCACTTTGCAGCTTTTCTAAAACAGCGATGCCGTCGCCGCCGATGCCTGTCTTGCGATGACAAACTTTGCGGGCAAAATTTTCGATTGAAGAAAGCCCGTGTAAATCTTCGGCTTCGAAAACGATGTAATCATTGCCGAAACCGTGAAATTTGCAGAAATTTATGAAAGACATTTTAACTTTTATTAACTTCTTTTTTACTCAACCCAATCGGCACTAAAAACATTTGTGTCGCCCTGTTTTGCCGCGTTTCTGTTTGAGGCGAAGACAAGTTTTTTGCCGTCGGGCGAAAACATCGGAAAGCCGTCGAAGGTTTCTTCAAAAGTTACGCGCTCCAGATTGCTGCCGTCCGTGTTAACCAAAGCCAAATCAAAATTACGCTTGCGCGCATCGGCGGCAAAATAGTTTGTGCAGAAAATAATCCGCTTGCCGTCGGGCGTGAAAAACGGCGCGAAACTCGCCGCGCCAAGTTTTGTGATTTGGCGTTTATTGCTTCCATCGGCGTTCATCGTCCAGACTTCAAAAACGGTCGGTTCGATTAGATTCTCAGAAAGTCTCTGTTTATAACGCGCAATTTGTTCAGGTATTTTCGGATGAAACGCGCGATAAACGATGTGTTTTGAATCGGGCGAGAAAAACGCGCCGCCGTCGTAACCGAGCGCGTCGGTCAGACGTTTGACGTTCTTGCCGTTTTTGTCCATCGAGTATAAATCAAGGTCGCCGTCGCGCATCGATGTAAAAATGATTTTTTTGCCGTCGGGCGAAATAGTGGCTTCCGCGTCGTAGCCGTTTGTTTTGGTCAATTGTTTAATTTTTGAACCATCAGGCTGGGCGGTAAAAATATCAAATTCGGGGTAGATCGCCCAAACGTAACCTTTTGAGAAATCAGGGTTTGGCGGACAATCTTTGCTACCTAAAAAAGTTGAAGCATAAAGAATCTGCTTGCCGTCTTTGTAAAAATACGAACACGTCGTGCGTCCTTCGCCGTTTGAAATCATTCGCACATTTGAACCGTCAGTGTTCATCCGGTAAATCTGGTCGCACCCGCGTCCGTCGCGTTTCGATTGGAAAATAAGCTGTTTGCCGTCAAACGAAAAATAAGCCTCGGCATTTTCGCCGCCGAAAGTTAACTGTTTAATATTTTGCAGATGGCGCTCGCCTTCAACCGCAAAATTATCTCTGAGCACAAAGGTTGAAGTCGGCGCATATTCAAAAAAGCCAATTTTGCTTACAGATGAGGTTTGCGCCCCAACAAATGAAACAATGAAAAGGAGTGTAAGAAAAATTGCAACAAATAATTTCATAATAATTTATCAAAAATATTCTTATCCAATAATAACATTTCGTTATTGCCGTGTCAGAACTCAGATAAATCAAAAACGATAACAATGCCGCTTAAACAGAAAACTTTTTCATCGTCGCGGCAATCTTATCCGGCTCAAAAAGCAGATCGTTAATTATGGCGACGGAATTCGCGCCCGCGCTTAAAACAGCTTTGAAATTTTCAAAAGTTACCCCGCCGATGGCGACGATCGGAAAATTTCCGATTGCTTGACGCGCCTTTTTTATCATTTCAACTCCAACAGGTGCTTCAGGATTTTCCTTGGTCGCGGTCGCAAAAACAGGTCCGATTGCCAAATAATCAATCGGGAGTTTGACGGCTTTAAAAACCTGTTCAAGATTGTGAGTTGAAAAACCGATAATAGCGTTTTCACCTAAAATTTTGCGGGCAAATGAAGGCGGTAAATCGTCTTGTCCGAGATGAACGCCGGCGGCACCGACGGCAAGCGCGATGTCCACGCGATCGTTGACGATTATTCGCACATTCGACGCACGGGCAATTTTCATCGCCTCCTCGCTCGCTTCATAAAAGTCTTTTGGCGAAGCGTGTTTTTCGCGTAGTTGAATCACGCGCGCCCCGCCTTCAATCAATCTTTTGACTTGCTCGGCGTGTGAAAGTTTTGTGAGTCGCGGGTCGGTGATCGGATAAACTTTTGAAAGAAACATTTGATTTAATGGATAATTAATAATGGGACATTGATAATAGAAAAACGCAAATTTAACAGCGTGGAAATTAGTTTCTTTCTCAAATGCCAACTATTGATTAGCGATTTACATTTTTCAATATCCGTTTATTAAAGCGATTTGACCATTAAAAAACCGTCTTCGCCGTTGTTGTAATAACTTGAAAGCCGCTGAACGATTGAATAGCCGAACGCTTGATAGAGGGCTTGGGCAATCGTGTTGCTGACGCGAACTTCGAGCATCACAGTTGAGATGTTTCGTTTATTTAACATTTTTTCGGCGTGCGAAATAAGTCTGTTTGCCAAACCGCGACGCCGATGTTCGGGCGCAACCCCGATGGTCGTGATGTGTCCGGTTCCCTCCTCATTTGTCATTACAAAAA
The DNA here is from genome assembly GCA_013813755.1 of Acidobacteriota bacterium. Lineage (GTDB taxonomy): Bacteria > Acidobacteriota > Blastocatellia > Pyrinomonadales > Pyrinomonadaceae. Next base: position 9,822 of record JACCRD010000181.1, read on the forward strand.
TATAACCAGCCATTCGCTCAGAAGTAGTAACAATGCGATAGCTCAAACAATTCGGTTCATTTAGCAGATAAGAAAAAGTAAATTTCGTGTAGTTTTCGCCTTCCTTGAAACAGCGCAAATTCAACGCCAGAACTTCCCTGAGATGAAGTTCTGTGAGCGGACGAATTTCATAGATATCGGCGGGCGCGGGAACAATTACTTCCGACTCAAATTCTTCCGTCGGAATAAAAAGTTCTCGAATTTTTTGTAAAACTGCCATAAATCAGTCGGCAGACGGCAGCTAGCGGTTGGCAGCGAAGAAGAAAAATCATACTCTCAACTGACTGCTGACTACTGATTGCTGACCTTTAAATTATTAGCATACAGTCGCCGTAACTGTAAAAACGGTAGCGTGACTCGACGGCGCGTTTGTAAGCTTTTATCGTTAAACTATAACCGGCGAAGGTTGAAACCAGCACGAGCAGGGATGATTGCGGCAAATGAAAATTTGTTAAAAGCGCGCTGACCGCCTTAAACTTATAACCCGGGACGACGGTTAAATCTGCCAGCCCGCTTCCGGCTAAAATTTTCCCCGTCTCGTCAGATGAAGATTCAAGTGCGCGTGTGGTGGTTGTACCAACGGCGATGATGCGCCTGTTTTCGGCTTTCGCCCTGTTTAGAATTTCCGCCGTTTCTTCTGATATTTCAAATCTTTCGGGCATTACTTTGTGCTCGGCTAAGTCTGAAACGCGCACCGGCTCAAAAGTTCCGTAGCCGACGTGGAGAGTTATTTCGACAATCTTAACGCCCGAATTTTTTATTTCTTCCAGAATTTGCGGTGTAAAATGAAGTCCGGCGGTCGGCGCAGCGATGGCTCCGCGATTTTTGGCAAACACGGTTTGGTAACGTTCGCGGTCTTCGGCAAAATTATCGCTGCCTCGTTTAATATATGGCGGAAGCGGCGTTTGACCGATTTTCTCTAAAATTTCGTTAAAATCTTTTTCTGATTCAAATTCAACAAAAACGTGTCCGTCCGCACTTTTTCCCAAAACCGTCGCCGTTAAATTTTCACCAAACAAAATTTTTTTGCCAATTGTTAAACGTCGTGCCGGGCGCGCTAAAGTTTCCCACGTTTTGTTTTCCAGTTCACGTACCAGAAAAAGTTCGATTTTCGCGCCGGTTTCGCTCGTTCCAAAAAGCCGCGCCGGGAACACTTTTGTATTGTTGAGAACGAGAACATCTGTTTTTTCCAAAAATTGCGGAAAGTTGTAAAAATGTTCGTCCGAAAGCGTTTCTGCATGGCGATCGACAATCAGCATCCGTGAGTTTTCGCGCTTTTCCGTTGGAGTCTGCGCGATCAGTTCGGCGGGCAGTTCAAAATCGAATTCGGAAATCCGCATAAAAGTTCAAGTTTTCGTTATTTTATCAAGTAATCAGACGGAATTAATTTATAAGATTTTTTACCACAGATAAGCACAGATAATCACAGATAACCAATTGACAAACTTAAATCCTGATTTTCCCAATTAATTTTTATCCGTGTTTATCTGTGCTTATCTGTGGTTTAAATATTCTTTATTTTGTCCGGCTCCTAGCCGATTTTTTCTAAATTGTTCATATACGGCTGCAAAACTTCGGGAATCAAAATCGAGCCGTCCGCCTGTTGATAATTTTCCAAAACAGCAATCCAGGTTCGTCCGACCGCCAAGCCCGAACCGTTGAGAGTATGCACAAATTCTGTTTTTGCATTGCCCGAACGCTTAAAGCGCAAGTTCATCCGCCGTGCCTGAAAATCCGCGCAGTTTGAACAGCTTGAAATTTCGCGGTAAGTTTTCTGGCTGGGAAGCCAAACTTCGATGTCATAAGTTTTTGTTGCGCCAAAAGTCATGTCGCCCGTTGATAAAACGACTGTGCGATACGGCAACCCGAGAAGTTGTAGAATTCTTTCGGCGTTTGCCGTCAATTTTTCGTGTTCTTCAGCAGAGTTTTCCGGCAGAGATAATTTCACGAGTTCGACTTTCTCAAATTGATGCTGGCGAATCAAACCACGCGTATCTTTACCGTAGCTTCCCGCTTCTGAGCGAAAGCAGGGCGTGTAAGCCGCAAAATATTTCGGCAAATCCGCTGCGTCGAGAATTTCTCCGGCGTGATAATTTGTGACGGGCACTTCCGCCGTCGGAATTAACGCTAACCCGCGTTCGTCGGTTAAATGAAATAAATCCGCTTCAAATTTCGGAAGTTGGTTGGTGCCGAAAAGCGCCTGACGGTTGACGAGAAACGGGGGCAGAGTTTCAGTGTAACCGTGTTCGGTCGTATGCACGTCGAGCATAAAATTGATTAGCGCCCGGCTAAGTTTGGCGCCCGCGCCATTTAAGATGGCAAAGCGCGAACCGGCGATCTTTGTCGCGCGTTCAAAATCCAGAATGCCCAAACTCTCGCCTAAATCAACATGGTCTTGCACCTCGAAATCAAATTCGCGCAGCGTTCCCCAACTGCGAACCTCAACATTTGCCGATTCGTCTGCGCCGACCGGAACGTCCCGTTGCGGAATGTTCGGCAAACCGGCGAGAAGTTCGCGCATTAAGTTTTCCGATTTATCGCGCTGTTTCTCGAGTTCGGCTTGTTTAATCTTTAAATCCGCGACTTCCGCTTTTTTTCTTCTGGCTTCATCCTTTTGCCCTGACTGCATAAGGGCGCCGATTTCTTTACTCGAAACATTGCGCTGCTGATTTATCGCATCGGATTCACCGATTACCCGCCGTCTTTCAGCATCGAGTTCAACAAATTTTTCCAAACTTTCAGTTGGAAAATTGCGATTTTGCAAAGCGGTTTTCACCGCGTCTAAACTTTCTCTAACAAAATTCAAATCAAGCATATCCTAAAGTCTAAGGTTCAAATTTAATTTTGAGTTTATAAAGAACAAGGGGTTCCAGGGTCGGCAAACGCGCACTTGCTTGCCCATCGGAATGTCGCTTCCTGGTCTGGATTAACGACGGGCGCATCGGTCGCTTCAATCGGCGCGACGGGACGCAAAGCGCAAAAACGCCATCTGCCTGAACGCGCGTCAACGCCGAAAGCGATGTCTTTTGCTGCCGCGTTATTGTTAAATGTGTAATCGGAAAGCGCGTGCAGACGGCGCCAGACGCTCCAGTAGTCCTGCGCGTTAAGATCGCCGCCCGAATCGCTCGTGCCTTGCTCGCCGCTCGTGACAGGGACGCTGTGCCCGGCTTTGAGCGAACAACGACACTGCGCCGAGCGAACTGTCTGCCATTTGCGTTCGGTCAGATGATTTAATTTTTTCCAGAGGTCATTTTGCGCGATTAAATGTTCGTTTGTTCCGTCTTCCCAGTAAATCTGCACAACAAGTTTTGTTTTTGCCGGAATCGACGAGAAATCGCTGCCCCACGAATACCACGGAGCCATCGCAAATATAAATAAACCATTGGAACCCCAGCCCTGCGCCACCCCGCGCTTCGTCATTTCCGGCAGAGCGCCTGCGCCGTAGGAATGCCCCGCAAAACCGGTGCGGCTCGTATCCATCACATTGCCGTAGCGTTCGACGGCGAGCAGAAAACCAGACCAGATTTGCTGGTAGCGATTAGCGTGGGTCGTAAAAAGATTCGGCGTGTACGGCGCAAAAACGACAATGTAACCGTTGCTCGTCAGTTGGCGCAAAAGACCTTCGTAAAAACGATAATCGAAACCGCCGAAGCCGTGCGCGAAGAAAACAACCGGACGACGATTTTGCGCGGTCGCGTTGCCCGGCATAAAAACTGAAATTGGCGCGGGAACTGTCAAATCAGGATGTTGAATCGCGTTGCGCGTCACCGTCAGCTGTCCGAAATTTCCGTATTCGGTCGGCAAAGTAATTACTTTTTGATTTGTGCACGGCACAATTTGTGCCTCGGCAAACAAAGCTGTCAGCAGCAATAAACTGCTCAGGAAAAATGTCTTGACGGTTAAACTTAAAAACTTTTTCATTATTTCTATCTCGCCGGTTTATATACGAAAATGCTTACCTTTTGATTAACCTATTCGCTTTTTAGATTTCGATTCGTGTAAAATTCTTCTTTTGTAAAACAAATCACAGATTAGCATAAATGTTCGCTTAGCGTTAACGAATGCGGGTCTGAAAAAATTATTTAATTGCTCAGATACTACCCAGAAATATGAAAATTCGTAAAGCTGTTTTCCCCGCCGCCGGTTTGGGAACCAGATTTTTGCCCGCGACCAAATCGATGCCGAAGGAAATGCTGACCCTCGTCGATAAACCTCTCATTCAATACGGCGTTGAAGAAGCCGTAGCAAGCGGTATCGAATCAATTCTCATCGTTACTGGGCGTGATAAAGCGTCGATTGAAAATCATTTTGATATTTCGTTTGAACTCGAACAGGTTTTGCGAGAACGCGGTAAAACAAAAATTTTAGAAGAAGTTCGCGCCCTCTCGGAAATTGCCAAAATCAGTTACACGCGGCAGAAACAAGCTCTGGGATTAGGACACGCGATTTATCAGGCAAAAGAATTTGTCGGCGACGAACCGTTTGCCGTAATGCTTCCCGACGACGTAATGGACGCAAAAACTCCGGCGCTCGGACAGCTGATAAAAATTTACGAAAAATATGACGCACCAGTCATCGCCACAATGCAGATTGCGGGTGAAGCGATTTCGCGTTTCGGTGTGATCGACGCTGAAGAAGTTGAACCGAACGTTTTCAAAATCCGCGATGTCGTTGAAAAGCCGAAATTTGAAGACGCGCCATCGGATATGGCAGTGATCGGGCGTTATATTTTTACGCCGGAAATCTTCGCCGCGCTCGAAAACACCAAACCGGGCGCGGGCGGCGAGATTCAAGTGGCGGATGCAATTCGCGAGCTGCTTGAAAAAGGACGACCCTTTTACGCTGCGAAACTTGACGGCGTGCGCCACGACGCGGGCGACAAGCTGGGATTTTTAATTGCGACGGTGGAATTTGCCCTTCAGCGTGAGGACTTGGGGGCGGATTTTCGCGAGTATTTGAAAAATTTGAAACTATAACAAATAATTTTGCGCGACCGAATTAAATTCGCGTATTTGTCCATCAATCCAATCTTTATCTTTGAAGAGTTCCCGCGCCATTATTTCTGCCACTTTCGGAGCGCTCTCGATTGCTGCCTGCGCGTTCAAAAATAACGCTCGCGTACGGCGCGCCAGAACATCTTCAACGCTTCGCGCCATTTCAAAACGGACTGCCCACACGATTTCCGCTAAACAAAAAGATAAATCCGGATGAATCTTTTCGCCCAGATGCGGATCTTCGTCAATTAGCCGTTGAATCTTTTCAGCGTCTGAGCCATAAAATCGCAGGTTTCCAAAACATTTCGCATCTTTACCCGAACCGTGGATTGATAAATTTTTTGTCGCGCAAGGTTTTTCAGGTAAGTTAACTTTAATAATAGCGTTATCAATCGCGTCTTCCGCCATTCGTCGGTAAGTCGTCCATTTTCCGCCGGTAATTGTCAGCAAATTCGATTCGTCAATCTCAATTGTGTGATCACGCGCAAGGGCGGCGGTATTTTTTGCGGCGTTTTTTTTGACAAGCGGTCTAATGCCGGCAAAAATGCTCAAAATATCTTCGCGGCACGGCGGTTTTGCTAAATAATTCTGCGCGGTTTCGAGAATAAATTCGATTTCTTTGTCTAATGCTTTTGGTTCAAGTTCAGGCTTTGCAATCGGCGTATCGGTTGTGCCGATTAAAGTTTTTCCCTGCCACGGAATTGCGAAAAGCACTCGCCCATCAGAAGTTTTCGGAATCATTAAAGCGTTTTCCATCGGCAAAAATGACTTATCGAACACAAGATGAATTCCCTGACTTGGCGAAATTATTCGCGGCGCGTTTTTATCAGACAACCGGCGCACCGCATCGCAAAACGCGCCGGTCGCGTTGATGACAATTTTTGCCTTCGCATAAAACTCCTGATTTGTTTCCGCATCTCGAAACTTTACGCCTTCAATTTTATTGCTCGCGTTCTTAGTCAGCTCAGTAACTTCCGCGTAATTTAAAACGGTTGCGCCCTGCTCGAAGGCGGTTGTTGCCAGATTGATCAGAAGCCGCGCATCTTCAAATTGTCCGTCAAAATAAACGACTGCGCCGCGCAAATTTTTACTTTTTAGATTTGGAATCTTTTCGAGCGTCTCCTTTGTCGAAAGAATTTTCGATTTGCCAAAACTGTATTTGCCGGATAATAAATCGTAGGTTTTCAGCCCCGCGCCGTAAAAAAAACTTTGCCAAAGGCTGTAACACGGCACGATAAACGATTGAATTTCGACGAGATGCGCGGCGTTTTTGAAAAGTATGCCGCGTTCGCGCAGGGCTTCGCGGACAAGCGCGACATTGCCCTGCGCGAGGTAACGCACGCCACCGTGGACGAGTTTTGTGCTGCGGCTGGAAGCTCCCTTGCCGAAGTCGTTCTGTTCGAGCAGCAAAACGTCAAAGCCGCGCGAAGCCGCGTCAACCGCGCATCCCACGCCGGTCGCGCCGCCGCCGATAACTATAAAATCCCAGACTTTTTCACGCGAATGCACGCGCTTGAGCATTTCCGCACGGAACATAAGTTGGCAACTGCAAAATTAAAAAAATAAGACAAAATCAAAATTAATTGTAAATTAGTTTATCGCAGCGCAATGTCAAAGGCTGTTTCAGAAATTAATTCTCAACAGCCTTTGATAACTTCACTCGAATTTTAGTTTTAACTTTTCAATTTTGCATTTTTAATTTTATTGAACTATCTTTCGCCGCGCGATTGTTCGACTAAAGTTTCGAGATTGACATTTAATCTTTTCGCGCCCGGCTGGTCAAACGTTTCAATCCAGCGTAGAGATTCGTCCAAAATACGCAGCTGAAACTCTTTCCAATTTGGTTTGCCGGCAACTGAGCCAAATTCTCCGGCGTAGTAAGCCGTGCGCGGCGGGCGCACCGAATCAGTTAAATTTTTGTCAACCGAAAGCATAATTGTCGGAATGTTCATTTTTTCGATTGAACGTGCCAGAATACCGAGCGTCTGATGACACAAACGCGATGCGGGAATTAAAAGCGCAGCTTGAACTTCATAACGCGCAAGCCGGTCAGCGATTTGCGGCGCGAGGCTTTCGGCAACAAGTCGCGCATTCGGAATATGACCGTTCAAACTCCACCAGACGTTGTTGAGTTTTCCAATCACCGCATTCGCCTCGTATTCCTGAAGCCGCTGGACCGGAATTTGCGCGTTCATATCCTCGCGCACCGCCGCTGCGTCGTAGCCGCGCCCGGCGTAAAGCAAATCCGCCGCTTCGACCTGAATCGGAATTTCCCGAAAGCTCGCATCGCCGTCACGCGCTTCAGTGTCAAACGCTTGTGTGCCATCGATATACGCGCCCGCCGACGAAATCAAAGCCAGATTGAGCATCGGAAGAGCGCGGCGCATCGGCGTAAAAGGCGCGTGTACATTTTCGACAAACGGATAATTACTTAATTGCTCACCCCCGCGCCAATTCCGGTAACGACCGGAAATCTTGCCGAGATTTTCAATCACCGCCGTGTTTTTAGCTGCTGCTTCACGGCTCGGCATTCCCAGCCTGCGTTCGATATTTTCTCTGATCGTATTTAACATTTATTTTATATTTTCGCGGTCAGCGGAATTGTTTTGACAGCGCTTTGTTTGCCGATTAAAAAGAACGCAATGAGCGCGGCGATTAGCGCTGTAATTAAAACCCAGACGGAATATTGATGAAGATTATTAAAAGTTATTCGCAGCGGATCATCAATCGCTAATTCGTCAATCGGACGATTGATCTGCATTCGCACGTATGAAAGCCAGAGACCGATGACAAATTGCCCGGCAGCGCAGGCAGCCGTAAAAATTATCAATAAAACTCTTTCCGTCAAAAGCCGGTAACGATTAATTTCGGGTTGTTTGATAAATGAACTGAGCAGCAGAATCAAGCCGATAATCAGCCCGCTGTAATTAACAATCGCTAAAGTTCTCGATACCACCAGACCTGCTAGTTCACGCGAAGGCAGAACGGCAAAAGCGCTCTGCGCCACCGCGAAACTAAAAAAACACGCCGCGCCGAGCCATAAACCGATTAACAAAAGTCTGATTAATGTAAGAATTTTCATTGCTTTTCTGCTAAAAATTAATTGCAATTATGTAATTTTTGCCTCAAAAGAACAAACCTCTTTAATCAAATTTAATAATTTTTCTTCGCAAATTTCTTTAGCCCAACAATCTGAAGCGCAGCCAGCCACATAAAACGCGGGTTAAGTATCAAATACCGTTTCCACAGACGGCGCGGTTCCTGTGACAGACGAAAAAGCCATTCGAGACCGAGTTTTCCCATCCATTCAGGACTTTCGGCGACGTTTCCGGCATAAAAATCAAACGACGCGCCGACACCGAGCATCACGGATTTTATTTCGTTTTTGTGTCGCGCCATCCAATTTTCCTGTTTTGGACAACCCAAACCCATAAATAAAACGTCCGGTTTAGCGTTACTAATCTCCACTGTAATGCTCGCGTCCTCCTCAATGGTTAAGGGGCGAAACGGCGGCGAAAATGCGTAAGCTACTATCAAATTCGGAAAATCCATTTTCGCGCGGCGCAAAATCGCGTCGATAACTTCCTGTTGTCCGCCGTAAAAGCCGACGCTGAGATTGTTCTTTTCAGCATATCTGCACAACAAAATCATCAAATCGTTTGCGCGGACGCGGACGGCGTTTTTCGCGCCCTGCATTTTTTGCATCCAGACAAGCGGCATTCCGTCGGGAATTATTAAATCCGCGCCGTTGACCCGCGCGGCAAATTCCGCGTTGTCAAATGCTTCCATCACCATATGAACAGTTGAAAAACAGACGTAACCACCGTTATGTTTTTTTACCAAATCGGCTATTTTATCAATCGCCGACGAATGATTGCAGACGTTCGGAAAAAGGCTAACAACGCGAACGCGCTCTGGCTTATTTGTCAAATTGTTTTTCGGCTCGACTTTCTGCATTAACAAATTTCCGCGTAAATTTCTTCGAGTTTTTTTATATAGTCCGGCAAATTATATCTTTCGGCGACTGTTTCCTGCGCGTTTCTTCGCAAAATTTTCCAATCGATTCCACACGAAAGCAGCGTTTTCAATTTTTTAATTAACTGCGAAGCATTCTGCGGCTCGACCAGAAATCCGTTCACGCCGTCTTCAACAACCGCGCCAATTGAAGCCATCTCCGAAACTAACACGACACAGCCCGCCGCCATCGCTTCGAGCATCGCCATCGGCAAACCTTCGCCGTATCTTGAAGGAAGCAGAAAAATGTCGCTTCGAGCAAGCTCTTTCCATTTATCTGCCCCTGAAATGACGCCGCCGAAAAAAAAATTCACGCCGAGAATTGCGGTCATTTCACTGACGAAAAAATCTTTTAATTCTCCGGCGCCGAAACATCTAAAGCAAAATTGAAAATTTTCATTCTTCAACGCTCGGCAGGCTTCGATAATTTCGCGCAAGCCTTTTGATTCGTGTAGTCTGCCGAGAAAAATTATCGTTTTTTCATTTTCCTTTTCGTTCTCAAAAGGTTCGAACTCTCTGATTTCATCAATTGCCACCGCATTTTCCAAAACGCGAATATTCAAATTTTTCCAGCGATTCGTAATTAGACATTTTTCCAGTTCGCTCAAAACTATGATCACGCTCGCCGCCCGCAACGTGTTTTCGGTTATTTTTTTAAGCGGTAAACTCTGAAAATCTTCGGCTAAAAAGCGTCCGCCGTGCAGGTGCAGCAGAATCGGTCGCCGCCGAATCCGCGCGGCTCTGACAAAAAGGAAATCACGCGCGATGGAAAGCGGATTAAGCGCGGTGTTAATGTGAACAATATCAATCTTTTCGCGCTTAATTGCCTGCAAAAATCGCGGAACAGAGTTTATTTGTTTCAGAATCCAAACGATTCCCGCCGCTTCGCCGTCTCGTCTGCCAGCTTGAAAATGATAAAAATTTTCGCGGCTGCCTTTCATTATTAAACGAACAACGGAGGAAATTCCGCTGACATTTTCCTGTTCATCAAGGCTCGGCGCAGTAATCAAAATTTTCATTCGTCACCCAACAAAAAGCATACTTTAGAATTGTAATGCCAATTAAACATTGAGTTTACATTACAATAGGCAAGTTCTTCTTTGCATAATAAATTAGCACGGAATAAATTAGCACGAAAAATCTGTCATCCTCATAAAAGTTGCAAGAAAACCTGGTTTAGCTTACAAAAGAAAATGCAAAGCAACAGCGATGAAATCGGAAACTGCTCTTAAATCTCAAACCGAATTTGTGAAAACGGAAAACCGCGTTCCGTCGTTTGTGATGCCGACAGTTAAATTGTTGATCTTTCTAATTGATGCGAGTTTAGCGTTCGCTTCCTTCGCGCTCGCTTTTGTTTTACGTGAAGGCGATGCGATTTTTTCAGAAACGGCGTGGAGCGTGGAGTTTAAGCCGTATGCCGCGGTTTTAATTTTTGTCGTCCCGATTCGTCTCGTAATGCTTATTTATCAAAGGACTTATCGCTTGCAGGGAGCGTTTTCATACATCGCCGAATCAATCAAAATTTTTAAAGCCGTGGCAATCGGTTCACTGTTGATCATCAGCTTTACATTTCTTTTTCGCGGCGGTTTCGCGTTTCGGGAATTTTCATATTCTCGCGGCGTTTTTGCTTTGGATTTTGTATTTGCGCTTGTTATTTTTTCCGCCTTTCATTTGGGCTTGCGATTCACGCAGACTTTATTCCGAGCGCGTGACATCAACCTGATTCCGACGCTCGTTGTCGGCACAAACTCGGAAGCCGAACAAACAATTCGGGAGCTTCGGGAAAGAACTGATTTAGGTTATCGCGTGGTCGGAATTATCGCCACCGGGAACACAGAGAAATCAGGATATAATTTGGAAAAACTCTCTGCGCGTTCGAGTGACTCTGTGGCTGAAACTTTCTCGGGAGTGCAAATTGTCGGCGATTTAGACGATTTACCCGATGTTATTCGTGAGCTTGCGATTCAGGAAGTGATCATTACCGACAGCAATCTGCCGAGCGAAAAGCTTTTTGAAGCAATGATGCGGCTTGGTCGTCGTCAGAAAGTCGAATTCCGTCTGGCACCGTCATTGTTTAATTTTCTGCCGCAGAAAACAAGCGTCGAACAAATCGGCATTCTGCCGATGGTCAGGCTTTTTCGTGAACCTCTGTCGGACGCGGAAAGATTTGTGAAACGAGCTTTCGATATTTCTATTTCAATCTTTGTCATCGTTTTGCTCGCACCGCTCTGGCTTATAATTTCAGTGTTGATTAAGTTTGACTCAAGCGGCGCGATTCTTTTCCGGCAGGAGCGCGTCGGTATGGACGGAAGGCGTTTTCTTTGCTATAAATTTCGCACGATGAAAACGGATGCTGATGAAAGCGTTCATCGTGAAGCTTACTTGAAAAATATTGAAGGTTTGCGTGAAGCAAATGCCGGAAATGAGGAAAATCCGGTTTTTGGCAAAGTCAAAAATGACCCGCGCGTAACACGCACCGGCAAATTTCTGCGGCGCACAAGCCTCGACGAATTACCGCAGTTTCTCAATGTTCTGCGCGGCGAAATGAGTATCGTCGGAGCGCGTCCGCCAATTCCATACGAAGTTGAAGAATACGATTTATGGCATCGCAAAAGACTCGATATGAAACCGGGAATTACGGGTTTATGGCAGGTTTCGGGCAGAAACCGTCTGCCTTTTGAAGAAATGGTGCGGATTGATTTATTCTACATCGAAAATTGGTCGGTGTGGCTCGATTTGAAAATAATTGTGCTGACGCTTCCCGCAATTCTGCGCGGCGACGGCGCGCGCTAAATTACAGTTAAGTCGCAGAAAACTAAAAATAATTTGCCGAGCGTTTTTGAACATCTAAATAATGCCGCCAAAACTCTGCTGTCGAGCGGAATTGAACAGCCGCGCCGCGAAGCCGCTTCTCTGCTCGGCTTTGCTCTCGAAAAAGACAAAACCTTTCTCATCGCGCATCCGGAATACGCGCTTTCAGAATTTGAAGTAAAACGATTTCAGAGCTTTCTGGAAAGACGCGCCGCTCGCGAACCTTTTCAATACATTACCGGGAAGCAGGAGTTTTACGGACTTGATTTTTTGGTTTCGCCCGATGTTTTAATTCCGCGTCCCGAAACCGAATTGATTGTCGAGACGGCGACTGAAATTCTGCGCGACAGGAAAGGCGCTCAATTTTGTGAAGTCGGCGTTGGCTCGGGCTGTATTTCCATTTCGATTCTGCACGAAATAAAATCGGCAAGCGCAGAGGGTTTTGACATATCTCACAAAGCATTGCGGATTGCCGAAAAAAATGCTGAAAGACATTGTGTTTTAGAAAGACTCAAACTAAAAATTTCTAACGTTTTTGAAGTTTTGAGCGATGAAAAATTTGATTTGATCGTTTCAAATCCGCCGTATATTTCAATCGAAAAGACGAAAATTCTGCAGCCTGAAGTGCGTGATTTTGAACCTTTACAGGCTTTAACGGACGGCGCGGACGGCTTTGCGATTATCAAGAAAATTGTTACCGGCGCGCCGACTTTTTTAAAGGACGGCGGATTTCTTTTGTTGGAAATCGGATTTGGTCAGGCAAGCCGGGTGAGTCAAATGTTTTCACCAGGAATATGGACTTATATTGAAATTTTGCCTGATTTACAAGGCATTCCCCGAATGATGAAAGCACAGATAGGCAAATAGTGTTTTTCGTTGAACTTACGCGCTGATTTCTGTTATAGTCGGTGTATTAAAATTTAAAAGATTTTTACCAGCATATTTTTTGCGGGAAAAAGAGGAGAATATTATGAATACTGAATACGAAAGAAACGAATACAAACGAAGAGAAGAAGCAAGTTCGACAACAAAATTGACTTATTTAGCGATCGGCGGCGGCATCGGCGCGATTCTGGCGCTGCTTTTCGCGCCGAAAGCGGGCAACGAACTGCGCGGCGATATTGCGGACGCGACTCGTAAAGGAATCGAAAAAAGTAAAGAGACCGCTGCTCTGGTCGGTGAAAAAGCCGGCGATTATTACGAAGTGTCACGCGAAAAAGCCGGTGAACTTTATTCTACAGCGCAGGACAAAGCGGGCGAACTTTATCAAACCGCTCAGGTAAAGGCGGGCGAATTCGGCGAAAAAGCGAAGGGCGCGGTTTCATCCGCTTCAAATCCTTTTTCAGCCGCGCTCGAAGCCGGAAAAGAAGCGTATTCACAGGAAAAAAAGCGCACCTCGGATACTGAAGCACTGCCTGAAGCGCGTCCGACTTATCCGGTTAAGGAAACTAAAGCTCTCGACACGGCAAAGGACAAAGATCAGGAAAACAAAGCTTCCAATGATTCAAAAAACAAAGATCAGGACAATAAATCTAATGCCGACGGCGGAAAAGACAAAGAGAAAAGAGGCTAAATATGAATGCAAGTGAACCGCAATTTTGGATGATGATTGCGTCAATTGTTATCGCCATCTGCTTTATCGTGATGGCGTTGACCTTAATTGCAATTGCCCTGATCGCGAAAAAAGTAGTTAATACCGTTAACCGTGTTGAAGAAAAAGTCGAACCGCTCCTTACTCAGGTTAACGCAATCAGCGAACAGGGAAAGGAAATTTCAGTGCAGTTCAAAGAGATTTCCAATCATCTCTCAACAGCGACCAAATACTTTTCCGACTCCGCAGGGCTGATCAAACAGGAAGTCGCCGAGATCAAACAGCTTGTCGGACAAACCGCTATTGTCGCCAAGGATAAAGTTGAATTGGTCAGCCAGACAATTGACCGGACACAGCTTCAGGTAACGACGACGACTGACTTTATACAGGAAAAAGTAGTTGTGCCGGCGCGGGAAATCGCCGCGGTAATGGCAGGTGTGAAAAAAGGGCTGGAAGTCCTGCTTGCTCCGACGCCGAAGCGAATTGATCGCGTTTATACCGAAGACGAATTATTTATCGGTTAATTATTGCGTTTTTCAAAGCTGAAATTACATGCAGAAAAATAAAAGGCGCGGAGTGAAAATTCCGCGCCTTTTATTTTTTTATTAAAAGAACAATTAATTGTCTGTAACAGGCGCAGTCGGGGCTTGCCGATTTTGACGGCGTTTTTCTCTTTTTTTACGCATTTCATCTTTCATCTGATCAAGCTGCACGCGTTGTTCACTGGTCAAAACAGCTAGAACCTCTTTGTTTACCTGTTCGCTCGATATTCTCATCTGAGCTTTGAGATCTTTCATTCGCGCTTTTTCTTCAGTCGTGATAATACCGTCACGTTTTTTCATCGCCAAGCCGCGCATTTCCTCACGCTGCGTTTGGGTTGAAGTTTTATGCTTTTCATAAATGCCGCGAGTTTGTTCTTTTTGCGCGTCGGTTAAATTTAATCCGCGCAAACCGCGCATCATTGCTTTATCACCGCCGCGTTTTTCGCCAGCCATACCATCGCGTTTACCAAAACCGCCGCCGCGCTTGCCAAAACCTCGACGTTCACGTCTCTCCTGTTTTTGCATTGAATCTTCCGGTTTAACATTTGTGTCCTGCGCCGCCGCAAACGTGGAAAAAGAAACAATCGCCAGGGTTAAAGTAAAAGCCGAAATTAATTTATGTTTGAATGACATTTTTTTATTACCTCTAAATTTTGATTTTTTAAGACTAGCTTTCGCTGTTCGTTAATAAGACGCGATAGCATCGTGTAAAGTCGAGATTTTTTATGTTTAGAGTGTAAAGAAATGTAAAGGCTGAAAAGGGCGAACAGAAGCTTGTGTGAGCAAGAGTAAATTTGAGTCATCTCAACTTCGCTGAGTTACGAACTTCTTCTTTATTTACTCGTATAAACCGTTTGACATTGAACATTTGCCATCACACAAGTTAAAATGTCAAGTTTAAGTATTTAAAGTAAACGGGATAAGGTTACGAATGAGATTTTTATCTGAAATAAATTCGCCGGATGATTTAAGACAGTTACGCCTCGAAGATTTGCAGGAAGTCGCCGACGAAGTTCGGACGTTTATCCTCGAGACGACCTCACGCATCGGCGGACATACGGGCGCATCCCTCGGCGCGGTCGAACTTGCGGTAGCGATGCATTATGCGTTTGATACTCCAAAAGACCGCCTTGTGTGGGATGTCGGACATCAGGCTTACGCGCACAAAATTTTGACCGGACGGCGCGACCAGATGGAAACGATTAAACAATACGGCGGTTTGAGCGGATTTCTTCGCAGAGAAGAATCCGAACACGACACGTTCGGTGCAGGACACGCTTCGACATCGCTTTCCGCCGCGCTCGGTATGGCGGTTGCGCGCGATACGAAGAAAGAAGACTTTCACGTTTGCGCTCTTATCGGTGATTCGTCCGTCGCGGGCGGAATGGCGATGGAGGCGATCAACCAGGCGGGACATTTAAAAACGCGCCTGATCGTCCTTCTTAACGACAATGATATGTCAATCGCGCCTGCAGTTGGCGCTCTGACACGCTACTTAAATCGAATCAAGGAAGCGCAAAGCTATCATCGCTTGAAAGAAGAAGTCGGCGACACACTCGAATCTGTTCCGGGTCTAGGACATAGTTTGCGGAATATGGCGAAAACTGTCAAAGACGCGATTGCAGCGGCAGTTTTACCG
>JACCRD010000187.1 GCA_013813755.1 Acidobacteriota bacterium
GATTTCCGAAGCCGCGATTGTTGGCGCGGCGTGCGGCGCGGCGCTTCTTGGAATGAAACCGGTAGCTGAATTCCAATTTATAGATTTTATCTCGTGCGGCTTCGATATGCTGACGAATTACGCGGCAAAATCGCGTTATCGTGGCTGCGGCTCGATTCAAGCCGTCTTTCGCGGTCCGTGCGGTTCGGGCGTGCGCGGCGGACCGTTTCATTCGCTCAACGCTGAAGCATTTTTCTTAAACACGGCGGGTTTGAAAATGGTCGAGCCTTCAACGGCTTACGACGCGAAAGGATTAATCAAAGCGGCGATTCGTGACCCCGACCCGGTTTTATTTTTCGAACACAAAAAGCTTTATCGTCTGCCGCGTCTGCGTGAAGAGTTGCCCGAAGATGATTATATTGTCGAAATCGGCAAAGCGCGGACGGCGCGTGAAGGCACGGATTTATCAATTATCACTTTTGGCGCACAGGTTTTGAACGCGCTGGACGCCAGCGA
Organism: Acidobacteriota bacterium; assembly: GCA_013813755.1. GTDB lineage: Bacteria > Acidobacteriota > Blastocatellia > Pyrinomonadales > Pyrinomonadaceae. The sequence goes on from JACCRD010000187.1 coordinate 496, forward strand.
GATTTTAGAAAAAGAAGATAATTTGCAGGTTGAAATCATCGATTTGCGGACACTCGCGCCGATGGATAAAGTGGCGATATTAAATACGGTGAAGAAAACAAACCGCGCTCTTGTTCTGCACGAAGCGAGTTTGACGGGCGGCATCGGCGGCGAAGTTTCCGCTATCATCGCCGAAGAAGCTTTTGAATGGCTAGACGCGCCCATTATCCGCGTCGCTTCGATTGACACGCCTGTCCCGTTTGCGCCGCCGATGGAAGATTATTTTCTGCCGCAAGTTTCGGAGATTGTCGAAGCGGCGCGACGTTTGGCGAGGTATTGAACATATGAAAATTTTGAAGATTTTGTTTTTGTGTCTTTTCAGATACAGCTAATAAAATTGAAATTGCAGTAGAGATGTTTGACCCCAAAAATGACGTAGTTATTTATTTATATGAAATTTCGGGCGGGAAAATTGTCGGTGGAGGTTCTAAAATCATCTGAGATTTATCGAATGTTCAAACAGGGACTTATACGATTACAGTTTGGGCTGATGACGGTTGCGGCAAATGTGGCAAAAGTGTGTCGCAGGAAATCAGAATCGTCCAATGTAACGACTGCTAATAGATTTTGGCGAATAATTAAATTTTTTAATTTGTAGTATATTCGTTATTGCTCGAAGGAAATTTGTTTATAACCCAGCGTTCACAATTCTGCGGTTTAAATTTGATTATTGCTTGCTTTAGTTTTCGGCGTGTGTCAAAATTCGTCTCATTAAAATATTTTTTATCCAAAACAATTTAATCTAAGGAGATTCTTTAAAAACATAATGTCAGAAAACGGAACTGAAACGGCGCCGCAGGAAACAAATTCAACCAGCGCCGACGCAACAATCAACGAAACTGATCAGACAACGGAACAAACTTCTCAAGACATTACGCCCGACACGACAGACATAACCCAACCGTCTGAAAGCGCGGAAAACGCGGAAGATGTTTCTTATCACACAGTCGAAAAAGAAGGAAAAGTAACGGCGATTTGGGAAATGCAGGGTCGCAAACATATCCGCACGATTGACCCGCGTTCAAACGAAGGCAAACAAATTTTAGAGCTTTTTGAAACGGCTGCGTAAATTCAGCTTTTTAAATATAAGCGAAAAATTTAAGATAAATTCCGCGCGTCTGAAAAAAACCTTGCCTTTTGATGTCAAATAGAGTTAACATAAGTTGAATTTCGCAACAAGCAGTTTAAGAATTCAGAGGCATATTCTAAATCCTTTATTGTCAACACATAAAGGATTTGTCAGAGCCGGCGAGACTTCGGAAGTTTTAACCTTTTTTCAACCAAAAGACGGAGGTAATTTTTATGAAGGATTTGCTATATGCAGTTTTAGCTTTAATCGTTGCGGGCGCAGCCGCTTATTTTTTCTATAAGTTTCAAACCGCTAAAGACTCAAATTCCCTTATTATAGGAATAGTACTTGCTCTTTTAGCAATCGTTTTGGGCGGGCTTTTTATGTATGGCAGAGTAAATACTCATGACGACATACACATTACCGAGTAACAAAAGTTTTCCGCGTTTACGCGGCGGACAAATAGCTTCAAACTTTTTGCCTGCCGCTTTATATTTCTTTTTACGCCTTTTTTATCATCAATAATTGTGAAGCCGAAAAGTTTCTTACTGGTGAAATTTTGCTTCACAACAAAAATTAATTTTCCATTCATTCCGTCAATGGATGCGAACTGAAGTTCGCATTCCGTATTTATAATAAATTTTTGTCTGCGAACAGAATTAGTCTGGATTGCGGATATTTTTTTTTTGCACAATGCAAAAAATGTGAGGAAAGGTTATAATGTTTACTAAAATGTAAAGATTTAAAATTTTCATATTTTGAAATTGACGAGAGAAATAAAAAAGAATGCCGAAAATTGCAGATATTCAGGAAACACCGAATCCAAATGCCGTTAAATTTATTTTAAAGGAACCCGTCAGCCACGGAACTTCTCATTCATTCGACACTGCCGATGCCGGTCAAACTGATAAATTAGCCAAATCGCTTTTTGAAATTGGCGATGTCGCGTCCATTTTTTATATGGACAAAATGATTACGGTCGAAAAAACCGACGAAGCCGATTGGGATGAAATTTTACCGCTTCTAGCCGTTCCGATTCGCGCGGCTGAATCTGTCGCCGGCAAAAACGGGGGCACAAACGGCTCGGCAGCGAAAAAAATCGGCGGCGCGATTGCGGCGGCGATGAACGACAACCCGATCATCGCGCAAATAAACGATTTGCTCGATGAAAGAATCCGTCCTTATCTGGCAAGCGACGGAGGCTGGCTGGAAGTTTTGGATTTGGAAGATAAAACCTTAAAAATTCGTTACCAAGGCGCGTGCGGGAGCTGTCCTTCAAGTTTAACCGGAACTTTAATGGCGATTGAGAATATGATCAAAGATGAAATTGATCCCGAAATTGAAGTAATAGCTGTTTAGAATTAATTGTAAAGTTAAGAAAAAAGCTGCCTGACATCTGCGTCAGGCAGCTTTTGACATTTTACGGCGGCGCCCATTTGTAATGCGAATGTAATTGCTCTCGAATGAAGCGGCGTTATTGAACGATTTCAAATTGAACGAGTTGAGTAGCAATTTTTCGTTTTTCTTTAGCTAAATTGTCTGTCACAATTACCTGCAGAATATACTCGCCCGGCTGCATTCCGGCTCCTAAGTTGATTGCCGACGTCGATTTTACCGCGTGAAAATCAGTCTGTCCCGCAAGGTCGAGCGGTTTTGGCTGACCCTCAAAAAAAAGTTTACCATCACGGAAAATTCTCGTTTGCGTTTGCAGCTGCGGAGTTTGCCCGCCGCCCGATTTTGCGTTGTAAACTTCAAAACCATAGCGAACAATCGTTCCGCGCCTGAAACTTCGCAGGGCGGTGTCGGTCATCGGATCGGTCTGACTAATTTTTTCATCAATTTTTGCGTTCGGCGTTTTGGCTTGCTGATCTTTTTGAAATTGTTCGAGCGAAAGATTTTCAAGCACCATGCCGGAAATTGTTAAACGTTCTTTTTTTAAGTTCGGAACTTCGATAAACTGACTCGCCGAGCCGACCTGTTCGCTCGCGTGATCACGAACTGCCACCCTCATCTGATACGCGCCGGCTTTTTTAATCGGAAATGTAAATTGATAAACAAATCCCTGTTTCAAAAAAAGCTCGTATTGGTCAGCTTTCAAAGTAAGCGTATAAGTTTGGCTGATTTGGTCAACCGGCACACCGTTATCGCCGAAGTTGATTGCCAACACGTCAAACACAGCCTTTTTGACGTTATTCGCTTCATCCGTGAATTTTAAATCTTTGGAATCAACGTGAAGCAGCGAGCGGACAAAAGTGCCTTGTTTCGCGTCGCTGCCAAAAAGCGCGTTTAAGTGCAGAGAAATACCGCCCGCCGCGAAAGGTGATGAAAGCGCGGACATAATTTGCTGATTCGCGGTTTGTTTGAAAGGTTTCTGGATTTGTTCATCCGTGACGCCGAAAAATCCGCTGCGATAGCGAACGGTCGTGTCTTTGCGTTTGACTTTTATTTCTAATCGATTAAAACGCCGTATTTTTGGGTCGAAAGTCTCGGTGTCCGGTTGGTAACCGATCAGATAATAGCTTTGATCGTCGAGAATTTTGCGAATTCCGCCACTCAAATCATTGTTATTGATAATCGGGAATCCGCCCGTTTCTTTCGCAAGATAGACGAGACCCGACTGCGTGTCAAAAAGTTTATCGCGGCGTTCGGAGATTCGTTCGCCTAATTGTTCGGCTGAAATGCCTGAAGTGTTATCCTGCGCGGTAAATCCGGTGATCGCCAAACCCCTCGGGTCCATTGTGTAAACGATGACCGATGAACGATTTGCTAAATCGACTAACTGCCGCAGAGATTCCAGAACTCTGGTCGATTCCTTAAAACCGCCGGTCGTTTCGGAAAAAAGCTGAAAGCCGTCAGAGAGAAGCATTATTGATTTACGTCCGGGTAAATCCTTCATTCCGCGCACAATGTAATTGATTGCGCCAAGAGTTCCGGTGGCAAATAAATCTTCTCTGAATTGATTTGTGTTTCGAAGCGAATCTTTTTCTGCTTCTAACTGTTCCTCGCTAACCTCCGCGCCCATGAATTTCGAACGCTCTAGCAGTGTCGCTTCAATCGGAGCAAACGCGCCGATTCCGCCCGCGCCCCGCGAATTCCAGCGAACTTTTTCAATCGCCGCGTAAAGTTGACGTTTATCCGAAGTAAATTGCTGAAGCGCGCCGATTCCGCCGCCGGTGCGGACAATCGCCACCAGATCGCCGGTCAACATCTGCTCGTCGACAAACTTTTTCAAAGCTCTTCTGACATAATAAGTGCTTTCGAAAGAAAGAGTTAAATCATCGACGACGAGCGCGATTGTCCGCCGCACATTTTCAGGTTTGAGCGGCGCGTTCAAAAGCGGAACGGGGATTTGGTTTTTCGCGGCTTGTTTCGTATTTGTTTGAGCAGTCTCAGAGCTGGCGGAAACAAAAGAAAAATTACTAATTTCCTGTTTCTCGCCGTTTTCAAAAATTTCAAAATCTTCCGGCTTCAAATCTTTGACAATTTTCCCTTCCTGGTCGGTCACGGTCACGTCAATTTGCACAAGCGCGGTCGAAATTTTTACAACATCATTATCGTCATCGGCAGGTTTCGGCGTTGGCGTCGAAGTTTGAGAAAAACTTATCGATGCGGAAAAAAGAACAATAACAAACGTAAAAATTAATTTTTTCATAAAATCTCCTAATTCTGCGTCAGAACTTTTTATTTTACAGCGTAAAAAATGAAATTAATAGAAAAATGTTTATTAAATCGAGTGGGATTAAACAGGCTTTATATATTAATTCGTTTAATTCGGACAATTTTTACTTAATAATTGAATACTGAAAATATAAGTTCGCAAAAAAATCTGTTGTTATCAACTCGGTTTTTTGTTAAATTTTAAAAACATAAAATTTTATTTTCATTTTTCAGTTATACTGAACGGATATTTCTATTTTTGGAGTTACTAACACTTGACCATAGTTACAGAGCAGACGGTTGAAACTTACGGTATAGAAAATTGGAGCGCGGGATATTTTGGAGTTAATCGCAAGGGAAATTTAATTGTCAGCGCCAGTGATGGCGGCGGTGACAATCCTTCGGCGGACGTTAAAGAAATAATCGATGATTTAAGCAGGCGCGGCATTAATACGCCTGTTTTACTGCGTTTCCCGCAGCTTCTCACCGGACAAATTCGCAAACTTCAGAAGGCTTTCAAAAATTCCATCAAAGAATTCGGATATGACGGCGGACATATGTGCGTTTTTCCGATGAAGGTTAATCAAAACCGCGCCGTGATTGAAGAATATTTGCGCGAAGGCAAGCGTTATAATTTTGGGCTGGAAGCCGGTTCAAAAGCCGAGCTTTACGCCGCGCTGGCGATGGAACAAGCGGAGGAAAGCCTTCTAGTCCTGAACGGTTTTAAGGATAAAGATTTTATTCGCCTTGCGTTTGCGGGCGCTCAAGCCGGGAAAAATGTCGTGATTGTGATTGAAAAGTTAAGCGAACTCGAACACACGATTAAGCTCACTGAAGAAGTCACGCTGGAAAATCCAACCATCAAACTGCCGATAATCGGCGTGCGTGTCAAACTTTATTCGAAAGGTTCGGGCAAGTGGGAAAAATCGGGCGGCGAAGCGGCAAAATTCGGCTTGACGACTACGGAAATTTTGGAAGTAATTCGAAGACTGACCGAAGCCGGGCGCATCGAAATGCTCAAGCTGCTGCATTTTCATATCGGCTCGCAGCTAACCGACATTAAGCGCATCAAAAACGCAATGAAGGAAGCGGCGCGCACTTACGCCAAAATTCGGCAGCTCAATATTCCGATTGAATTTCTCGATGTCGGCGGCGGAATGGCGGTTGATTACGATGGTTCAAGAACATCGTTTGAATCGTCGGCAAACTACAACGCGCAGGAATTCGCCAACGACGTTGTTTACGTGATCAAAACGGTTTGCGATGATGAAGACGTACCGCATCCGACGATTATTCAGGAATCGGGACGATTTCTCGCAGCCTATCACGCGATTTTGGTAACAAATGTACAAGACGAAATCGAAACGATCGTTGAAGATTTAACGCCCGTCGCGCTCGATGCGAACGATCCGCAAGTTGTCAAAGAATTGTTCGATCTGCGCAAAAGCATCACTGCGAAAAACTACCGCGAATATTACCACGACGCGCTCGAACACCGCGAAGAACTTTTTACGATGTTTAATCTCGGTTTGATTTCGCTTGAAAATCGTGGTAAGGGCGAAGTTCTTTTCTGGGACGTATGCGAAAAAGCGGATGAGTTTGCGCAGCAGAAAAAGTATGTGGCGGAAGAATTCGCAGACCTTCGGCAACTTTTGTGCGCCAAGTATCTGGCGAACTTTTCGGTGTTTCGTTCGATTCCGGATAACTGGGCTTTAGAGCAGCTTTTTCCGATTATTCCAATTCACAAACTCAACAAAAAACCGACTGAATATGCTACACTCTGCGACATAACTTGTGACTCAGACGGAATTGTCGATAAATTTGTCGATTTGCACGACGTTAAGCCGGTTTTGGAATTACATAAACTGGAAAAAGGCGTGCCATATTATTTGGCGATAATGCTCGTCGGCGCGTATCAGGAAGTGATGGGCAACAATCACAATCTTTTCGGCGCGCCGCACGAAGCGCATATTCATATTGGCGAGGACGGTTACATTATCAAAAAAGTTATCCAGGGCGCGACAGTTGGCGATACGCTGGCAACCGTTCGATTCGAAGCGGCACAGCTTCACGACCAGTTTCGGCGCAATGTTATGCAGCAAGTCAAAAGCGGTGACCTGGCAACGAGAGAAGGCGACCAATTAATTGAATATTACGAAAAACAATCGGACAGTTACACATATCTCGCGCCGAACGGCAGCGAGTAGAATTTACGAATTTCAATTTATAAACTTTTATTAAAATTAATTTAGCAATTTAAACATACGCAATTCAAATATAATTATACGGAGACTTTATGGCGACTCAAAAGAAATCAAAGGCATCAAAATTTTTAACCGTTCCGACTCGACCGATTCCGGTTGACCGTGACCGCTCAGTGGCAGGACTGCTCGAAAAAATGGAAGGCGCGGGCTTCGGCGCCAAACAACTTGCCGAAGCGCACCGCATCTGGCTCGATATGCTCGACGATAATGCAACTATTTATCTTTGCGGTTCGGGTAATTTGATTCCTT
>JACCRD010000216.1 GCA_013813755.1 Acidobacteriota bacterium
TTCTTCTTCCATAAGAGCTTTCGGATAAACACGATTCCGAAATATATTTAATTTCTAAGTCTGCCGATGATTGTTTCGCCCCCAACTACCCGATCACCGACTTTCACCGCGACTTCAATACTTTTCGGCATTAACAAATCAGTTCTTGATCCGAATTTGATGAGACCGTATTTTTCGCCGATTTCGACTGTCTCTCCCGCCTTTCGCCAGCAAACAATACGGCGAGCGACAATTCCGACAATCTGAGTGCAAACAACCGTCATTTTTTCGCCTTCAATGGTCATCGCGTTTCGTTCATTTGTCTGACTGGCTTCATTATTGGTCGCAGGAGCTTTTTTTCCTTGAAAAAGTTCGACTTTGATGACTTTTCCGGCAATTGGCGCGCGATTGATGTGAACATCGACCGGCGATAAAAATACGCTGACAAATTTTCCGTTTTCTCGGTCTTCGATCCGTGTAATTTTGCCGTCTGCCGCTGAAACAACGATATCAGCTTCAGTCGGAATTATTCGCCGCGGATCACGAAAAAAATATGCCATAAAAAGGGCGAGTCCGACAAAAATTATTACTCCTGCCCAGATTTGAAAAAAAGCGAAGACTAAGGCAGTCGCCAACGGTATTGAAATAAAGGGGATTCCTTCTTTGACCATATAAAAAGTAAAAATCGTTTCGCGATTAGACGTGAAACAATCGACAAAAAACCAAACTCTTGAAACGTAGATTCTAATATTACGTTAATTTATCCGGTTTGAAAAACAAAAAAAGCCCGATGCGGTAAAACATCGGGTGCAAAGGAGGAATGAAGAGAAAACTTCTAGCTTCGTACCGGATTATCTTTCGCGTAACTGTAAGCGCACCACGCGGCGATCAGATGAACGATCCAACCGAGCGTTCCAGCCGAGCCAATCCAGGAAACGCCGGTTAAAAGAAGCCACAGTACGCCGACAATAATTCTGCCGTTGTAAATCTGTCCGACACCGGGAATAAAAAGACTTAAAACACCTGCAATCCAAGGTTCTCGCATAATAAAAATTACCTCCGCTTTGTTCTACTCTATTCTACGACAAAATTATTTTCAAGTTCCCAAAACATTCAAATTTTTTGGCGGCGTCTTTTCTACCTCAATAATTTTTCCACGAAAAATCCGCAGCGCTTTTTTCACAAACGGATGATTTTCGGCGTAGTGCCATAATTCTTCGTGCGTCGGGTTATCGGGTAATACCGGCATTTCATCGCTGATGTCCTCAGTTCCGAAAGCGGAAGGCAAATTAACTTTGGCTTGAGAATCGAGTATAGGCTTAATATCTTTATTGCCGTTACTGACATTTGAATTTGTTTCTAAGAGCGATGCGGTGATTTTTGTGATGCCTCTGATCAATGTTAAATTATCGCCTGACTGCTGAAGCCTTCTTTCAAATTCCGCGTCGAGCCAATTATCCTCTATGTGTTCAAGTTCTTCAGAAGTTATCGGTAGAAGCTTGAGCGGCATTGTTTCGATCAGTTGAAGTAATTTATCCGACGTCGCTGTCAAATCTACATCGGGCGGAAGATTTTCCGGTAAAACTTCTTCTTTCTTCTCGACAATTAAATCGACATTCGATTCTATATTTAAAACTTCCGAATACTCCCGAACCGCGTTTATCTCCTTCGTTTCCAGCTTCATTTCGACCGCTGCGGCACCGGAAACAGATTTAATTATTTCAGGTGAAATGGGAAAAGGAATTTCTTCGGGCGGAAAATCAATTCTTAAAGTTTTTTTTTCCGGCTCTACGGTGACGGATTCAAAAGTTTTTTTTTGGTTCAAATCTTCACTTTCAAATGTTTTATTAGTTTGAACACTTTCGATTTTTGCCAGACGCTCTAAAATTTTTTCAATCGGAGTGACGCGGCGCATTTCAATCAGTTTGACCAGACCAATTTCCAAGACATAACGCGGCTGTGTGGATTCACGAAGCTTGGTTTCTGTTTCGCCGAGCGAATTAAAAAATCTGATTAAATCAGATTCAGAAAAAGGGTCGGCAAATTGCTTCATTTGAGCGCGGTTGAGAAGTGCCGTGTCAAGCAGTTTTTCGTTTTCAGATGCCATCTTAAAGATTAACAAATCACGAAAAAAGCTTAACAAATCACGGCAAAAATTACGCAAATCCTGCCCGCGTCCAATCAGTTCGTCAACTACAAAAAGCGCTTCGCCCGGTTTGTTTTCGGCAATCGCCTGACTAATTCGCGTCAACATCTCCGCGCCGGCAATTCCAAGCGCGATCCTAACATCTTCGTTGCCAATCTTTTCACCGGAGAAACTAATTACTTGATCAAAATTGCTCTGCGCGTCGCGCATCGAGCCTTCGCCCGAACGGGCTATTGAGCGCAAAGCGTCATCGGATATTTCAATTTTTTCAGCTTCGGATATTTTCCTGAGCTGCTTAAAAATTTTATCGGTAGAGATTGTCCGAAATTCAAATTCCTGACAGCGCGAGAGAATTGTGTCGGGAACTTTGTGAAGTTCGGTTG
>JACCRD010000254.1 GCA_013813755.1 Acidobacteriota bacterium
AACCAGGCTTTATCAACTGCGAAAAAATGAGGATCCAAAAAGTCCGGGACTCAAACATCGCCATTATTCACCACGAGCGAAAGTTGTTCTTCATGGTTCAAAGTTCAAGGTTCAAGGTTCAGAATCAAGAGCTTTTATTGGATTGAGTGAACCGCCAGGAGACTTTGATTTGGTGAAAATTTGCGCGACGGTTGATGAATACGCGCATTCGGTTTTTGAGTTTTTTCGCTGGTGCGACCGCGAAAAAATCCAAATCATTTATTGCGAAACAGTTCCCCAACACGGAATCGGTTTGGCGTTAATGGACAGATTAAAACGCGCGGCGGAAAGTTAATTTTTCGCGCTCACTGCCACAATCGCCACTTCGCGGTTGTCGCTTAAAACTTGCGCGTTTATCAAATCTGTTTCGGTTAATTCCTTGAGATATTCAAGCGGAACAAGAACTAAAATATTTTTGCCGCTCTGACGTTTTATTTCTTCTAAAACTTCATATACCCCCAGAAATTTTTTCAATTTTCCGTCCGCTTCTCTAATCAGTCTTCCGGCGGCATAAAACTCAGCATTGTGCGAAACGGTGTGCAGATTCAAAACTTTTTCCTCTGTAAAACCCTGTGCGTTGGCAGTTTCCATTAAATATTTTATTGTTTCAGAATTTATAAAAGGAGCGCTAAAAAATTGCAGAGTCAGCCAGACAAAAGCAAAAATCACAGCGGCTGAAAGCTGCACGAATAATTTTCTTGCAGCCGATTTTTGCACAAAACGCCAAACGCCAAATGTTGTCAAAATTAAAGCGGCGGGCAGAGCAGGCAAAATATAACCCGGCAGTTTTGAGCCGGAAAACGAAAAAAACACCAGCGGGACAAGCAACCAGGAGAGGGAGAAGCGGAGAAGCGGAGTTTTATTTTCAACCTTGAACTTCGAACCTTGAACTTTGAATCTTGAACTTTGAACCTTAAATAATCGCCAAATTGTCGTTAGAAAAAACGGCAGCCAGGGCAGCGTCATCAGCGGTAAAACCCAGAAGAAAAAATAAAAAGGCTGTGGATGCGCGTATTTATTTGAAGTATAGCGGGCAAAATGATGCTGGATAAAAAATTCGTCGATAAATGTAAAACCGTGCGTCAGATACATCGGCACATACCAAACTGAAGCGACGAGCAAACTCACAACCGTTCCCCAAATCAAACTGAAAATAAAAGTTTTGCCCGGCAGCTTAAAAGATAAAAGATAATAAAAAGCAACAATTGCCAGCGGGAAAACGATGCCGACTAAACCTTTGGCGAGCAGTGCGACGCCGATGAAAAAGTAGAAAGCCGTAAGTGGTAAGTAATAAGTGGTAAATGATTTGTTTTTTGATTGATCAAAAATGAAAAAGGCGACGAGCGATGCCGTCAACGGAAAAGTTAAAATAATATCGAAACTCGCGCCGCGCGCGAAGACGATTAAGCCAATTGAGGAAGCGGCGATTAAAGCTAACCAGTTAGCGAAATCTTTCGTTGTCAAAGAATTAGAGTATTCAACCGGATTTTCTTTTCTTTCAATATCTCCGTTTTCCCCCAAATGATTGACAGCAAGATTTTTTCCTAAAAGCCAAAGACTAAAAACCGTCAAAAGTCCAAAAATTGCTGAACCGACGCGAGCCGCAAACTCCGAAACGCCGAAAATTTTATAACCGACGATTTGCAGCCAGTAAAGTAGTGCGGGTTTTTCAAACCAGTGCGCGCCGCCGAGCGTCGGCGTGACCCAATCATTGCGTTCAAACATTTCACGCGCCACTTGTGCGTAACGCGGTTCGTCAGGTCCGACGAGTGGAATCGAAAGCCCGAAAAAGTAAAGAGCAAAGATGACAATCCAAAAAATGCCCCAGATTAGTCGCTCGCTTTTTAATGTCTGATTTTGGGTCTTTGTTATTTCTTGCATCTTGACGGAAAATGTTAAGTATTGCTGAAAAATAATTTACATTCAAATTATGGAAAAAATCCAAAATCCAAAATCTAAAATCCAAAATCTAAAAACGGCGGTGATCGGTGTCGGAAGTTTAGGTAGACATCACGCCCGCAATTACGCAGAGATTGCCGCGGGCGGGCAAACCGAATTTGTCGGCGTGTGCGATTCAAACGCGGAAAATGCGCGGGCAATTGCCGATCAGAATAGTTGTAATTATTTTACGGACTGGCGTGAATTGCTTGATAAAGTTGACGCTGTTTCAATTGTTACGCCAACCGAAACACACTGCGAAATAGCCTGCGCTTTTTTGGAAAAAGGCGTTCACGTTCTGGTTGAAAAACCGATCGCGCTCTCGCTTGAAGAAGCCGACAAAATGATCGAAACGGCTGAAAAATCAGGCGCAAAATTGATGGTCGGACATCTCGAACGCTATAATCCGGCGATGGTCGCGCTGCGTCCGTACATTACCAAACCGCTCTATTTTGAAATCCATCGTGTTTCGCCTTTTCCAGATCGTTCGCTTGATGTCGATGTGGTGCTGGACGTAATGATTCACGATCTCGACGCGATTCAGTGGCTCGTCGGCGAAAACGTAAAAGTTTCCGAAATCCGCGCCGTCGGAATTCCCGTCATCTCGGATAAAGTTGACGCGGCAAACGCGCGGATTGAATTTGAAAACGGCACGGTCGCCAATATTACCGCTTCGCGGATCGGAACGGAAAAAATTCGCAAAACGCGCTTTTATCAAACAAACAGCTATGTCGTGCTTGATTACGCGAGTAAGTTCGCTTCGGTAACTTCACTTGCGCCAAACGCTGTTCATCCGCTTTTGGGAATTTCTGTTAATCGACTTGAAATCAACGATGTCGAACCACTGCGCAGCGAGATCGAAGCGTTTTTAGATTGCATTTTGGATGACAAAACTCCGCCGATTACCGCGCACGACGGACGACGCGCCTTAGGTTTGGCGATTGGAGTTTTGGAAAAAATAGATTTTCACGCTAAAAAAGTTTTTCCTGAATGAAATCAAAAGAAATTTCAAATTTTCTGCAAACACGCATCGAAGCGAAAGATTTTCCGTCCGCCGTTTATCTAGTTGCGGAAAAAGGCGAAATCATCTTTCAGGACGCCCTCGGTTTCGCCGTTGTCGAACCTGAAAAAATTGAAGCTGAACTCGATACGATTTACGATTTAGCGAGTTTGACGAAACCGCTTGTGACGGGTTTGCTATGCGCAAAGTTAATTGAGCAAGGTGGACTAAAATTAACCGATAAACTTAAATCACAATTAAGACAATTTTTATCAAGTATCAAACCCGAAATCACGATTGAAAATTTGCTGACTCACACTTCGAGTTTTCCGGCTTGGCGTCCGTTTTATTTGAATTGTCACGACGATAAATGGAAAAATGAATTTGTATTAGCGCAAATAGTTGAAAGCACGCCTAAAACTTCGCCAAATTCAAAAGTGATTTACAGCGATTTTAACTTCATAGTTTTAGGCTTTTTACTTGAAAGATGTTACGGAAATCGACTCGACGAAATTGCCGAAAATGTAATTTTCAAATTGTTAGAATTACAAAACACATTTTTCAATCCGCCAAAAGACTTGCAAAAACGTATTGCCGCAAGTGAAAAGGGAAACGGATACGAAAAACGGATGTGTGCTGATTCGGGTTTTGATGTTTCAAATTACAAATGGCGCGAGTATCAAATTTGGGGCGAAGTTCACGATGGTAATTGTTATTTTATGAACGGCGTTTCCGGTCACGCCGGACTTTTTTCAAACGCTTTTGAAGTTTTCAAAATTGCGCAGCAATTTTTAGCCGAGGAAACCACGTTATTGAAGCCTGAAACTTGCGAATTATTTCGGACAAATTTTACCAGAGGCTTAAACGAAGCGCGTTCGATTTCTTTCCAACTTGCCGAAACAAAAGATTCCACAGCGAGCGCCGCATTATCGAAAGACAGTTTCGGACATCTTGGTTTTACGGGAACGAGTTTGTGGATTGAACCTGAAACGAGGCGCGTTTTTATTCTTCTCACCAATCGCACGCACGCGCGGGACCTTCCATTTGCCAATATCAACTCTACGCGCCGTCGCTTTCACGAAATTGCCGCGCAAATTTTGGATCGCGGACGCAAATAGGATCATCTAACTATGGTGCATCTAAAACGCGGTTTTTATAATCAAAAGAAAGCAATCTCCCCGAAAATTAAATTTGTTGAGTTGGAGAGTTTTGGATATGAAGAAAATCGTTTTTGCTTTCGTCTGTTTTTGCGCGCTTAGTGTTTCTGTGTTGGCGCAAACAGGGCGTTCGACGCGCCCTCGAATTATTACTCCGCCTCCAACGACAACGAATTCAAACGACTCCGTCGATCAAAATTCGACCCGGCGCGCTCCGGTTCTAACCGGCGATAATAGATCAGCGAAGCCGGCTCCGACTGCGACTCCAAACGTGAATGAAGAAGTCAGCGAGGTTGATGACGAAGTTATTCGTGTTGAAACGAGCCTTGTGACATTTCCCGTGTCCGTGCTTGACCGCAACGGCAGATTTATATCGGGTTTGCAGAAACAGGATTTTCAAATTTTTGAAAACGGCGTTGAACAAAAAATTGACAGCTTTGCTTCGATTGAACAGCCTTTTACAGTTGTTTTGATGATTGACGTAAGCCCTTCGACGAATTTTAGAATCGAAGAAATTCACGATGCAGCAATTGCTTTTGTTAATGAGCTCCGCCGTGACGATAAAGTTGTCGTTATTTCCTTTGATGAAAAAGTGCGCGTTTTGAGCCAGGCAACCAACAACCGCGCGGTTCTACGCGACGCGATTCTCAGATCGCAGTTCGGCGATGGTACAAGTCTCTATGATGCGGTTGATTTTGTTCTTGCTGACCAATTGCGGCGGATTCAGGGACGTAAAGCCGTGGTTCTTTTTACCGACGGCGTTGATACTACCAGCCGTCGAGCCGATTATCAAAGCACCGTGCGCGGTACCGAAGAAGTGGACGCGCTTTTTTATCCGATTCGCTTTGATACTTACAGTTCGCTGAACGACAACGGCGGCAACGGAAATTCTTATCCTGCTCCCCGCAGACGCAGCGGTAATAGCGGTTTAGGCGGAATTATCGGAATAATTTTAGGCGGCGGCAATGTTCAAATAGGCGGAGGAGGTCGCGGCGGAAGTGCCGGCTCAAGCCGTGCCGAATATGAGACCGGGCATCGTTACCTGGAAGATTTAGCGCGCAATAGCGGCGGGCGAAACTTTGAGGCGAACAACGATCTCAACGTCGCTTTTACAGGAATTGCCGAAGAACTGCGCCGCCAATATTCAATCGGATATTACCCGGAAATAGCCGGGCAAAAAGGCGAACGCAAACAAATCCGCGTTCGCGTTAAACGTCCAAGTCTCGTCGTGCGTGCGAAAAACAGTTACATTGTTGGTGAAAACGACAGAGGCTTTGCTGGAAAATAATTTTTCTAACTTTTATTTATTTCCTTGAACATACGAATTAAAACTTTGCACTAAAAATGCAAAGTTTTTTATTTTATAACGGACGATAATCAATAATAGCTCGGATAGGTTTTTGCCGCTGTCTAAATAATTTTGTCAAAGATTAGACAAATTTTGGAATTGCAGGCGGTATTTCCAAAGCCAAAGAAGCTGTTAATACTCACAGCAGATGATGGATTGAAGACTGATTTTGATAATCAAAAGAGCAATTTATGAACTGTTTAGTTTATTTTCAGGCGGGGCAAAACCTTCATACTAAATATTTTTGCTGTGTGTGCTGCAACGCAGTTTGCGACTACTTTAATGTATTCGATTAAGGTCTTAAAAATAGATTCATTCTGGAGAAAACTGTGGAGCAATTAATTGTCGTGTCTGCAATTTTATCTTTTAATACTTGTTAATATTGATGATACCTGCATCTTTTTTTAACTGATGAAGCATCTTACAGCCAAATCTCGAGGTGTCAAGATGAAAAAATATTTTGTTCTGTTCAGCTTCGCTTTTATCTGCTTGAGCTTTACCGCAAGTTTCAGTCAGTCAAAACGTGTTTCTCCGGTGACGGATAATACAATTCAAAAAATTAATAAACGACCCGCTCAACCCGCGCCGACACCGACGCCTCAAGTGGTTGAGACGGAAGAGGAACCAAACACCACCAACATTGAGCGCGTCGAACCAAACCCAAGCAATGAAACAATTGAAACCGGCGGCGAGGTTATCAAGGTTGATACGGAGATTGTTTCGATTCCCGTCAAAATTTCAGACCGGCAGGGAAGATTTATCGGCGGTCTGACAAAAGAAAGTTTTAAGGTTCTCGAAGATAACGTTCCGCAGGAAATTGCTCTTTTTTCCAATGAACAGCAGCCGTTTACCGTCGCGCTCG
>JACCRD010000125.1 GCA_013813755.1 Acidobacteriota bacterium
TCTACGACGCAATTGGCGACACGCCGACGCAAGCAGCAATTCCGCTCCGCAACCAACTGCTCATTTCTTCAAAAACATTCGACGAAGAAGCTCAACTCAAAGAACAAAGCGGCGGCGGCGAAAATGCCAATACAAATTCCAACACTCAAACAAATTCAAACGCCAACGCAAACACTAATCAAATTGCCGTCCCCTCAAAAAATCAGACTGACGGACTGCTGCCCGACGAAAACACGCTCGTTTCGTTCAACCCGATCATCAATCTCGAATGGACTGAAGATAAAATGCTTTACCTACAAACCGGTTACATCAAATTGATGAAAAACGAAGCCGACAGCGCCCGCAGTTATCTGCGCTGGCATCGCCTGATTTTCAGCCCGCAAGTTGTTGCGAGGTAGTGGCGAGTGATGAATAATTTTTTCTTGAAGTCGTAACTTTTGTTGAAGAAGTGTTGTGTCTGGTTAAGTCATGAAATATGCTAAAAGCCTAGAAAACATTATAAATTTCTTTAATGAATCATCAGTTAGTCTCATAAGAACTCACCTTCTTACCAACCCATTTATTATTAAATTTTTGATATTCATAAGTTCCTACACTTTTAGAAGGAAAAAATCCTCTACCGAGGTTGATTAATGAGAAAACGACTGTTACCCTCCCGAAGCTGTTAACCTTAAAATTTCCAAATTCCCAATAAGTAAGTGATTTTCCTTTGTAATTTTTAATATCATTAGTATTCAAAAGGACAAATTCAACTTGAGGAAGTTTGGGCAGCAACTTTGGGTCGATATTTTTTTCAGACAATTTTATAACAAGATTGCCCTCTGCTGATTCCTGCGACACACGGCTTTTAATTTGGGGATTTTGTTCGAGAATGGATTTTATTATAAAGGATTTATCTTCGCCAGTAAGTTTTGAACCTTCCTGTAAATGCTTTTCTTCTAAATTAAGCTTCTGTAATTCCTTAATGTCTTTTTCAGCATCTTCAATTCGTCTTGTTCCACCACAAACATGTGCTTTTAGCTTACCTTCTAAGCTATCGGCGTAAACTAAATATTTCTTCCCCACTTCAAAGCCATACTCACAATTAGACCCTGATTCACCAATACCTAAATCAGGGTATCTAATGTGAGATGTGTGCCAGATTACTTCATTTTTAATTTTGCCTTTCCACCAACCGTCAACCGCAAACTTTAACACCAAAGTCTCTGCTCTAATTTTCTGTCCGGAAGAATTCTTTTCGATTTTAGGTATCCATTCTGACGCAACAACATTACCCGAAAAAACCATTGAGGCTTGGTTAAAATCCTTAGTAACAGCCTTTGTAATATCTTTGACACGCCCTGGACAACCGCAAGCCCAAACATTAACTTGAGCCAAAACTATCAGAACTAAAATAACCGACAATAAAACAATGTTTTTCATAAATACCTCATTTACAAAAGCCAGTAGTTAGCAAAGACATCATATTTTTATAATAACAAACATCAAACATTCAAATAAGGTGTGTTCTGCTAAAATAATGTTGTCTCAAACATTTTAAACATCTGTTTTTACGAACTTCTGTTTCTTGAATTTCCGTCCGGGTAAAGATTTTTCAAACACTTCTGAAAAGCGTTAGACGCCGCCATCTGCTCGCTAAATCCATAACTTGCGGAGCGTATCATCAGAAGAAAATGGTTGGTTGTTGCCGATTGTGCATCTTTAATTGAAACGTCTGACATCTTACTTTATGCCCGATACTTCCCTCTTGTTTGTTATCATAAAAAATTATGAATCTACGCAATATTTTATTTATCTGTGCTGTTTTTGTTTTTTACTGCTCAAAGGTTTCAGCAAATGAGGTTTTTTATCTCGCGGCTGAACCGGTCATCCGCATCGGTTTGACCACTAACGCACGTTCAGTTTCAATTACCACGACTGATTCATCCTTGGTTGCGGTTAGTCCGGACGAGCCGCAGAAATTTTTAGCAACAAATAAAATAAGCGTTTCGGCGCGTTCATATCGCCCGCCCGAATTTGACGTTTATTATTTTGAGATTCCGAATATTGCATCATTGCAGGAAGGCGACGAGTTGGCAAAAGATGCGCGCGAAGCGACAAAAGAAAAGACTTTTGTAAAATTGGACGCTAAAACAAATATGTGGCGCGTGCGAATTGGCGAAAGGCGCGAAACTGTCGAAGAAGCTAACGAATTTAAAAAAGGATTAAGCGAAAAAGGGTTTGAAACTGAAATCGTTACTGAAAGAATTGTTCAGCCTTCAACCGATGCGGTCACGCTTTCCAGACAGATTCAACAGGGCGGCAAAACAGAAGTCCGAAGTTTGATTAAGCCGACCGGTTCGAGCCAGCCGACAAGCGGGGAAATAAGCGCGAATCTGCGCGAAGTAATGGTCAGCGGCGCAAGTTCGACGGCAAAATTTTCGTCGCTCAAATCAGTCGCCTTCGGTTCTATCAACGAGCGAGCCGTTCCCGTACGTTTTAACGGCAAAGCGTATCGCGGTCGAATCGAAGTTTTCGTTAATTCGCGCGGCAGTCTGACGGTCGTTAATGCTGTGTCGCTCGAAGATTATCTGCTTGGCGTGGTGCCGAATGAACTCAGTCTGCCCGCGATTGAAGCGCAAAAGGCGCAAGCCATCGCCGCCAGAACTTATGCCGTCGCCAACATCGGGCAGTTCGGCAAACAAGGTTTTGATTTACTTCCAACCGTTCGTTCACAAGTTTATAACGGTCATTCTTCGGAAAGCCGTATGGGAACGCAAGCCGTTTTGGAGACACGCGGCATAGTTGCAACTTATCAAGGTAAACCGATAACCGCCTATTACACTTCAACTTGCGGTGGGCGAACGGAAAACTCTGAAAATATCTTTGAGGAAAATGAACCATATTTGCGCGGCGTCGAGTGTTCGCTCGAAGGCAAAAAACATTTCGAGCCTTTTTTGATCAAAACACTGCGCCAACCCGCGAAAATGCGCGACGACAAAAACCTCAAACTCGTCCGTCTGATGTCGCTTTTCGCCGTCAACGGTTTCCAGCTTAATACAGCCCAGCTTAACGATGATTGGTTTGAAGACGAGCCGACGAGCAGCGAACTCTCGAATTGGCTTAATCAATTGGCGGTTAGATTTGGCAAAACTTTTCCGAACGTCACAAAAGATTCGGCAAAACCGCTTGAACTTGCCGGAATTCTAGCAAAGTTCGTTTATGGCGACAATTATGCCAACACGCTTTTATCCGAAGCCGACATCAATTACCAACTAGCGTTTGACGACGCCGGCGAAATTCCGCAAAATCGCCGCGCCGATGTCGCCATTTTATTTCGCGATGGCTTTTTCTCGCTTTATCCGGATTTAACTCTCAAGCCGAATAAAGCGTTTTCACGCGCTCGAATGCTGCGCCTGATTGAGCAGATTTACCAACAGAAAAAATGGTTTCCCATACTTCAAACCGGCGCTTCAAAATCGAGCGAAAATGGAAAACTCGTGTTGCGCGTCGGAAAAACCGACAAACAATTTGTTGTACGCGCTGATGTTTTTTTGCTCAGACAATTCGGCGACGATTTTTATCAAGTAAAAGAAGCCGCTCTCGTCGGCGGCGAAACGGTAAATTTTCAATCGAATAGTTTGGGCGAAGTAACATATTTAGAAATTAAGCCGACGACGACCACGGCGACGGCAGAAAGAATGTCGAGTTTCACTCTCTGGAACACAAACCTTTCGCCGTCAGCAGTTCAGTCGCGCCTTTCTCGTTATGTTCGCGGAATCGGTTCGCTGATTGACGTTCGCATTGCCAGACAAGGCTTTTCGCGCCGCGCGATTGACCTCGAAATCGTCGGAACAAACGGCGTATTTCATCTCAAAGGCGGAAAAATCCGCTCGGCGTTAAGACTTAATGAACAGCTTTTCGCGCTGAACAAACGCTATGATTCGACAGGTCGCGCCACAAGTTACAATTTCACCGGACGCGGCTGGGGGCACGGCGTCGGAATGTGTCAATACGGGGCTTATGGACTCGCAAAAATGGGCGTCAAATATGACGCGATTCTGAAACACTATTATACGG
>JACCRD010000005.1 GCA_013813755.1 Acidobacteriota bacterium
AATCATACCTCGTAAAATTTTCGCGCCAGTTTTCTGCCGTCTCGATTTTCAGAAGCGGAATTCCGCCGTCATAAACAATGATGCTTTTCAGACAGCGGCGAACACGATAGGTTCTGCCCGCCGGCGAACAAATGATGAGCGTCGCCTTTTGCGTATCAAACTGCGAAACGACGGCTACGCGCCAATCTTTTTTTGTGCGAACGAGCAGACGCGCACCGATTGGAAATTCGCCCAGGGTTTTCGGGTTATCGGTGAAGTTTTTCAAAGTAAAAAAAGTTTAGAGTTCAACTTTTCGTATAAAAGTTGAACTCTAAATATCGAAGGATAAATTGTTATCGAAGTCGAAAAATCAAAAATCAGATTAATCTTCAAACGGCAAATCGTATTGCTTTCCCTTTTGGTTGACGGCATAAACGCGCAGCCCGATGGAAATCATCAAAACGGAAATTCCAATCCAAATGAAAACCCAGGCGATTGCGGGCAAACCGGTCGCATTTGCCATATTCAAAGCGTCGGTCTGCATCGCACCCGCAAACGGCGACGAAGCGTAAAAGACTGTTTTCAAATCAAACAGAGCGTTCAAAATACACTGCACCGCCAGGAAACTCATCGCAAATTGAGCCGCGCGTGCGCTCGCATAACGCGCAATCGCTAACAGTCCGACGGTTAAAATCGCACCCGAAACAACCGTAAATGCGACGCTTCCAAAACTCACATTGGTCGAAAATACATTCCAGAGCGGCGCGAGAAAGCCGAATAAAATCGTCATCAAACCGACAAAGCCAGCCGAAGCCGCCAGAACGATTCGCGCCGAGTAAGCGCGTCGAATCAGAACGAGCAGCAAAACGCCGAAAGCCGTCGTGCCGAGGTAACCCGCGCTCGAAGTTATCAGTTGAGAAATCGCGCTGTCGTATCTGAACATCACCAAACCGCTCGTGTCCGGCGAAACGCTCAAACTTTCAACCGAGCCGCCGGTCAGAAGTGCCGCTAAAACGTGGCTTCCCTCATGAATGAAAGTCACGAAAAGCCGAATCGGATAAACCAGATAGTCGGCGTATGGGATAAACCACAAAGCAATTGTTATCACGGTGGCAATCAGTAACAGATAAATTTGCGGTTTCGCATCTTCGGCAACTTTGTATTTCTTCATTTTAGAATACTCCTTTCAAAAACTCTGCAACATCTTACGTTTTATTTTACGACATTGTTCGGCAAATAGTGAATAGCGGAAAGTAAAAAACGAAAAGTTATTATTTTTCACTTTTCACTTTCCGTTTTCACAAAATCGGATTTTCCGCCGGTTTTCAGTTCAAGCCGGATTTCCGTGATTTGAATATCTTTCTGCACGGCTTTGCACATATCGTAAATCGTCAGAGCGGCAATCGAAACCGCCGTCAACGCTTCCATCTCAACGCCTGTCTGAGAATTTGTTTTGACTTCGGCTTCGAGATAAACGCCGTATTCTTTCGTTTCGGCTGAAACATCGGCTTTCGATAAATTTATCTGATGACACAGCGGAATCAAATTTGAAGTCTGCTTTGCCGCCATAATTCCGGCGATTCGCGCAATCTCCAGCGGTTCGCCCTTCGGATTTGTTTGATTCTGCAAACTTTCGAGCGTTTCTTTATTCAACAAAACCTTTGCCGACGCAACCGCTCGCCGCACCGCCGTCTGCTTTTCGCTCACATCAACCATTTTAATTTTGCCGAGTTCGTCAAAATGAGAAAGTTTTTCCATAATCAATACTAAAGAACAAAAATTTTATTACTTTATTTGACACTTAAAACGTAGAAATTTCCATTTGCAAAGAACAAAAATTCAAACTTTATGAGTAAAAATTCTTATGATGTCGCCGTCATCGGCGGAGGACACAACGGCTTGACGTGCGCGTGTTACCTTGCCAAAGCAGGTTTGAAAGTTATCGTTTTAGAACGTCGGCACATTGTCGGCGGCGCGGTTTGCACCGAGGATGATTTGATTGCGGGTTACAAAATTGATGTCGGCTCGTCGGCGCATATTATGATTCATCTCACGCCCGTCGTGAATGATTTGGAACTCGAAAAATTCGGGCTTGTTTATATTGACTGCGACCCGTTTGCGTTTGCGCCGATGCCGGACGGGAACGGCGCGATTTATTTTTGGCGCGACATTGATAAAACCTGCGAATCAATCGCCGCGGTTTCGCCCGAAGAT
>JACCRD010000024.1 GCA_013813755.1 Acidobacteriota bacterium
TATCAGCGTGTGCGTCGAGCCAGATCAAACCGATCTCCTTTTCCTGAGCGCGGTAAAAGGATGCCACCGCCGAAACTGTTCCGAGCGCCACTGAATGGTCGCCGCCTAAAATAACCGGAAATGCATCGTCGCGCAAAATTTTCTTAACATCTTTCGAAATATTTTTGTAGGAAGCCAGCCATTCATCTAAATACTTCGGATTTTCATCATCTTTCACAACATAGTTTGGCTTTACAATCTCGACATCGCCGTAATCTTTTACTTCAATTCCAAGTTCCGCAATCCGATTAACAAGTAGATTTCCCTGAATATCGGACAGTCGCAAAGCTGTCACGCCAAGCTCGCTGCCCTTCTGACCGGCGCCGTAACCGATTGGAACACCTATAATTCCAACTTTCTTTATTTTTTCCGCCTGAGACGAATTATCAAATGACATAAACCCCTAAAAATTTTTATTTATAATTCACCAAAACCGCCGGCAAAAATTTCTTCGACGGCGGCAGAGGCTTTTTCTTCGTCGACTCCCTCGACGATCAATTTCAGACGCGTTCCTTTCGCGGCAGCAAGATTCAAAACGCTCAAAATAGATTTCGCGTTGGCAGCAATGGCGGCATTATCATTTCGTTCGAGATTTATTTTACTTTGAAAACTGTGCGCCAGACGCACAAGCTGCGCGGCGGCGCGGGCGTGCAGCCCAAGGTGATTTACAATTTCCACTTCGAGTTCAATCATCGGCTCTGATTATTTATGCGGCTCAAGCAGCTGACTGGTTCGATAAATTGACTGTTTGCCTTGTTCTTCAACTTCTTTAGCCATTTCAATTAAAGACATATCTTTATTTTGGGATGCGAGTTTAATCACCATGGGCAGATTTACGCCAGTCACAATCTCAACTTCGTTTTCTTTGATGAACATTGCCGAAATATTAGTCGGAGTTCCGCCGAACATATACGTCAGAAGCAAAACGCCGCTGCCGTCGGAAACATTTTTAATGGCGCGGGCGATTTCATCTTTTGCCATTTCTACATCATCGTGCCAGCCGATGGAAACGGCGGTTATAAAGTTAAGTGTCCCAACTACTGTTTCCGCCGCCGAAAGCAGTTCGTTGGCGACCTGTCCGTGCGAAACAATCACTCCGCCAATTTTTTTCATAACAATATAAAATTTTATTTTTGAACGTCCCGATGCGTGATCGCAACTTCAAAATTATCATTTTTCAGAGCTTCGCCAAGCCTGTTGGCGACCATTACGGAACGATGCCGACCGCCGGTGCAGCCGACTCCGATGGTTAAATAAGATTTCCCCTCGCGCTTGTATAGAGGAAGCAGATATTCCAACAAATCAATTAAACGCCTGAGCGTTTCTTGCACTTCCTCCTGCGCGTCCAAAAAGCTGACGACATTTTGGTCGGTTCCGGGCAGTTCGCGCAGTCCTTTTTCAAAATACGGATTCGGCAGATGGCGCACGTCAAACAATAAATCAGCCTGGCGCGGATCGCCGTGTTTGTGTCCAAAACTAAATATCTGAACGTGGAGTGGCGCGCCTTCCAGAGTCAAGCCGAATTTTTGAACGAGCAGACGACGAAGCGTATGAACAGTGTGTTCGGACGTGTCGATAATTATATCTGCCATCTCGCGCACTTCGCTCATCGCATCTTTTTCGGCGCGGATGGCGTTAAGAAGTCCTTCGCCCTGATCTGCCGGGTGCGGACGGCGCGTTTCGGAAAAGCGACGCTGCAAAATTTCGTCAGACGCTTCAAAAAACAATATAAACGGCGACAATTTTTTTCTCAACTTTTTTATCTCGGCGGGAAATTCCGAGAAAAAATGACGCTCCCGAATATTAATTACCAAAGCCGCCCGTTCGATGGCAACCGTTTCCTGTCTGTTCGGCAGAAGCAGGCTGGAAAACGTCGAAAGCATTGTCAGAGGAAGATTGTCAACGCAAAAATAACCGACATCTTCAAAAGCGTTGGTTGCTGAACTCATTCCGGAACCGCTTAAACCCGTAATTATGACCAGATTTGAAGTTGACTGAGCGTCTGTTTTATCTTGAAGCATAATTAATATTTGCTCTTTCAGTTACTTTTAATCAGCGTCGTGTATTTATCAATCAATTTCTGCGCGGCATCAAATCCAGCCGCTCGCAAAAGATGCAGGCGAACCGCCGTTTCAACCATCGACGAAATATTTCTTCCGGCACTGACCGGCAACACAAATTTCGTAATCTTTGACCCGAAAATGTCTTCTTCCTGTTTATCAAGTCCGAGCCGATCAATTTTCAGAGACTGTTTCCACTTCTTTAATTCAATCAATAGTTCAACATTCTGGCTCGGGACGACGTGACAAAACAATTTTGCAAATTATCTTTTCCTGCTAAAATGCCGATTGACATTTTAGCAGGAAAATTTTCCACCAGATGAGCGACTGATATTTTGCAAACAGTGTTTTTTTCCGCGGTTCGCATCTTAAATTTTTGCCGAAAAACCTTACGGCTGAATCAAACCGTAATTGCCGTCCGCGCGTTTATAAATGACTGAAAAACGCTCGTTTTCGGCATTTCTAAAAACAAGAAATTGATTTTCTTCTTCGTTAAGCCGGAGCATAGCTTCTTCTTCGGTCATCGGTTTGACCGGATAATTCGAGGTGTTTATGATTTTTGGAGAAGACGGCGCGGGCTGGATTTCTTCACTGATCGGTATCTTGATGGTACTGATTTTTTGCGCCTTCTGATGTTTATCGATAAGTTTGTTTTTCAATTTCGAAGCTTGCTTTTCGATTTTATCGATTGTTTGCGACAAAGATTTATACATATCGGAATCAATGGTCGTCGCTGTTAAAACCTGGTCGTGCCATTTAACAATAATTTCCGAGCGGTGTTTTCCTTTTTCAACTTCGATAACGATATGAACATTTCTATTATTGCCGTCAAACAAATGACTTATTCGTTCAAAATGCTCTTCAACGTGAGAACGTAATGCCGGAGTAACTTCGATGTGTCTGCCTGTGTATTCAAATTTCATAATTTTCTCCTTTGTTCCACTTAACAAATCAAAGAACAAATTGTTGAAAAACGCGCGGTAAAGAGAAAATATAAAAATTTTAAAAAGCAAAAATTTTGCGGCGCTTTCAAAATTGTCCTTGTTTATTAAACAACCGTTTTGCGCTCGCGCGAACCCGGAATCTGCATTTGGTCACGGTATTTAGCGATTGTCCGGCGCGAGAGCTTGACTCCTTCCTTGGTCAAAATTTTAGCGATTTGTTCGTCCGTGAATGGTTTTTGAGTATTCTCCTGCTCGACCATTTTCTTAATTCTTAATTTCAATATACGGGTTGAAACCTCTTCGCCGTCTTCATTGAGCATTCCTTCGGAAAAAAATCGCCGCAGTTCTATGACACCCTGCGGCGTGTGTGCGTATTTGCGGTTGACGACGCGGGAAATCGTCGAAAGATGCATTCCGATATCTTCTGCTACATCTTTGAGCATCATCGGCTTAATAAATTCAACACCTTTGTCAAGAAATTTACGCTGCCGCTCGACGATACATTCGACCACGCGGTAAATCGTCTGCCGACGATGCTCGATATTGCGCAGAAGATCAACTGCCGAGCGGACTTTTTCCTTGATAAAATCTTTTGTTTCTTTGGAAGTTTCCTCGTGGTCTAACAATTGATGATACGAAGGGCTAATCCGAAGTCTCGGACTTCCGTCGTCGGTAAAATAAACAATATAATCATCTTCAAGCTTTTCGATATAAACTTCGGGCGAAACATACATCGGTTGATCTGAAGAATAAGCCCTACCCGGATACGGATCGAGACACCGAATTTTTTTTATCTCTTCGTTTAATTCCTGAACGCTGACACCTGTATCTTTCGACAAATGTTGAAGGCGATGCGGCTGAATATCTTCCAGATGATTCAAAATCAAATCGGCAGCTAAACTTTCGCCGCTCCCGTTGGCTTCCAGTTGAACAAAAAGACACTCTTTGACGTTTCTCGCGCCGCAACCGACCGGATCGAGACGCATCACGATTTGCCTGGCGCGTTCCACCTGCTCGAATGAACACTCACACATCGCGGCAATTTCTTCGTCGGTAGCAATTAAGCGCCCGTCTTCATTGAGATTGCCGATTACGCAAACGGCGACTTCTTCTAATTTATCGCTGATTTGCTGCAGGTTAAGCTGCCATTCGAGATGGTCGGTCAGCGAAGGGGCGCGCGACAGAAACTGGTCAAAACTCGGCGCGTCTTCCTTAAATTCCAGTTCCTGAGTCTTATAGCCGGGGTCGAGGTAATCCTGAAATTCCCTGCCGTAATCCATTTCTTCAAAAGCGTCAGATTTCTCTTCTGCAAAATCCTCATTTTCAGCTTCAAAATCCTGAACATTTTCCGCAGCGTTTTCCGCTCCCTGATTATCTATCTCATCTTTAACAGGCAGATTTTCAAATTCCTTATCCGCACCG
>JACCRD010000095.1 GCA_013813755.1 Acidobacteriota bacterium
GGACTTTTCGGAGTTCAATTCGGCGCGACGGGCGACGTTCCGGTCTCCGGAGATTTGGACGGCGACGGCAAAACCGATCACGTCGTTTTCCGTCCGTCAGACGGCGTGTGGTATCTGCTTAATTCGCAGACGGGTTTTACCGCCGCGCAGTTTGGTTTTCCAACCGATAAACTCGTCCCGGCTGATTTCGACGGTGACGGCAAAGACGATATCGCCGTGTTCCGTCCGTCGAACGGATTTTGGTACGTTCTGAAAAGCACGGGCGGCGTTAACTCTCTGCAGTTCGGAATTGCGACCGACATTCCGGTGCCGGGCGATTATGACGGTGACGGGAAAGATGACCTTGCCGTCTTTCGCGGCGGAACGTGGTATCTGAACCGCTCAACCGCCGGCTTTACAAGTGTAATTTTCGGAGAAGGCTCTGATTTGCCGATTCCTAAGCAGTATGTTCCGTAACGATTTATGCCGCAAATATAAATTTGGAGATGTCAGACAAATCGTTTTAAGATTATTGTCTTCCGATGTCTCCGTATTTAGTTTCTTAAATTTGAACTTCGCTCAAAATATGAGTTTTCGACTTGGCGCTCCTAAACGTAACCGTCTATCAAACTTCGCGTTACTTGATTTTGGAGCGGAAAAGGCGATTCGCCAGAAATTCAAAAATTTAACTCAGAGGCGCAGATAATTTTTGATGCGGATTCTAAATTGTTAATTCTGAATTACTCGGTTGATTTGAAATTTAGAAGATTATCGTTAAAAAAGCTAACAACATTTTTATTGCCCTTCGACAATAAAGATTCTAAAATGCATAATAAAATTATATGCATTCGACAGCTCAAAAAACCTCGCCTGAAGTAAATAAACCAAAAAAATTATTACCCGTTGATGACGCGCGTTATTTGTTTAATCGTGAATTAAGTTGGCTGGAATTTAATCGAAGAGTGCTTGAACAGGCGCTCGACGCGAAGACACCGCTGCTGGAAAAACTGAAATTTCTTTCGATTTTTTCCACGAATTTAGACGAATTTTTTATGATTCGCGTGGCGGGCTTGAAGGAACAAATTTCTGAAGGCGTTTTTAAACTTTCGCCCGACGGACTTTCGGCGGCAGAACAATTTACACAAATATACAAACGTCTCCAGCCGATGCTCGACCAGCAGATGCAATGTTTGCGCGAAAATGTTTTACCGCAGCTGGCAAAAGAATTCATCCGAATTTCTACATATCAGGAACTGAGCAGAAGCAAAAAAAATTACGTCAATGAATATTTCTTAAAAAATATCTTTCCGGTTCTCACGCCGCAGGCGGTCGATGAAAGCCATCCGTTTCCTTATATTTCCAATCTCAGTCTTAATTTGGGCGTCAAAGTCGCGCCGAAAGAGGCGTCTATTTCCGGCAAGCTCGAACATTTGTTTACGGAAAATCGTTTTGTCCGCATAAAAGTTCCGCCGAATATTGCGCGCCTTATCCCGGTTGACAATATAAATACCGAATATACGCCGCTCGGCGGGCTGATCGCCGCCAATGTCCAACATCTTTTTCCGAATATGGAAACCAGTCACTGTCATCTGTTTCGTCTGACGCGCAATGCCGACATTGAACTGCGTGAAGACGAAGCGGGCGATCTGCTGCGCATTATCGAGCGCGAACTTTATCAACAAAAGCGTTTTAGCTTTCCCGTCCGTCTCGAAGTCAGCTCTTCGATGCCCGAGGAAATGATAAATTATCTGAAAACTTCGATTGGTTTGATCGATCAGGATATTTACAGAGTTGACGGGTTTTTAAATGTCCCGGATTTAATGTCGCTCTACTCGGTTGATCGCCCGGGTATTAAAGATAAACCGATTAGTTACTCGATTCCCGCGCCTCTGCAAACTGACGAAAACATCTTTGAAATTTTGAAAAAACAGGATTTACTGATTCATCATCCGTTTACCGCTTACAGCGTCGTGACCGATTTTATTGACGCTGCGGCGGAAGACGAAAATGTGCGGGCAATAAAAATCTGTCTCTACCGGACGGGGAAAAATTCACCGATTGTCAAATCCCTGATCAAAGCCAGTCAGAACGGCAAGCAGGTTGCCGCGCTGGTCGAGCTGAAGGCGCGTTTCGATGAGGTAAATAATATCGAATGGGCGCGGCGCCTGGAAAGCGAAGGCGTTCACGTCATCTACGGGATGCGCGGTCTGAAAACGCATTCGAAAGTTTGTTTGATTGTTCGCAACGAAAACAATGAACTCCGTCGCTACGTCCATATCGCCACCGGAAATTATAATCAGACAACTTCAAAAATTTACACAGATTTGGGACTTTTGACCGCCGATCCGCAAATTGGCGAAGACGCAACCGATTTGTTTAATTTTTTGACCGGTTACTCTTTTCAAACCGAGTTTCGACAGTTGCTTGTCGCGCCGATTAATTTGCGTGAGCGAATGCTTGAATTTATTAACCGTGAAACTAAAAATAAGTTGAACGGAAAAGAAGCGCGGATCATTGTTAAAATAAACAGTCTGACCGATGAAGAAATTGTTACCGCTCTTTATCGCGCCTCGCAGGCGGGCGTGAAAATCGATTTAATTGTGCGCGGAATCTGCGTTCTGCGCCCGCAAATTGAGGGATTGTCGGAAAATATCCGCGTCGTTTCGGTGGTCGGGCGATTTCTTGAACACAGCCGTATTTTTTATTTTGCGAACAGCGGCAACGAAGAAATTTATATCGGAAGCGCCGACTGGATGCAGCGCAATCTCGACCGCCGCGTGGAAGCCGCGGTTCCGATTAGCGACAAAAAACTCAAACGATACTTAAAGGAAAAGATTTTGGAAATTTATCTGCGCGATACGGTCAACGCGCGGGTTCTGAATGCCGATGGCAGTTACGAAAAAGTTTTAAGCGGCAAGGACAATGCCCCCTTTGATTCGCAGATGTATTTTGTCGGCAAGGGTGTCTGAAAATATCTGTGCAACCTTCCGCCCGGAAAAAAGAAACAAAAGCAGACACTGTTTTTGTTTCTTTTATTTTTACAGAACTTTTCGTTTCACGTTCTGAAAGGCACTCTTCAAAATGAATAATAAACAAAGGAAGCGCCAAGCAAACATTCTCAAATACTCGAGAAAAATCCACCGGATGACGGGCGCGGCTTTATTCGTGTTTTTTTTTATCGTTGCCGTGACAGGTTTGCTGCTCGGCTGGAAAAAGCATTCCGGCGGAATTATTCTGCCGAAATCTTTTCAAGGAACTTCAACCGATCTAAAAAATTGGCTGCCGGTTGACGTTCTGCATCAGGAAGCTGTCGCGGTCGCGCGCGAATCGATTTCCCCGAATTTATCGCTGGAGCTGGAAAGAATTGACATCAGACCGGACAAAGGGATGGTTAAGTTCGTTTTTGTTGAAGGTTACTGGGGCGTTCAGCTGGACGGTGCGACGGGCGAGCTGCTTCACATCGAACGACGCCGCTCGGATTTTATTGAAAATGTCCACGACGGCTCAATTTTTGATTACCTGCTCGGAACCGGCAACGAGCAAATAAAACTCGTCTATACAACAATTATGGGCGGCGCGCTGTTGATGTTCACGATTACAGGTTTCTGGCTTTGGTATGGACCAAAGAAAGTTAAAGCGAACAGCAATCGTCACCAATCCCATTAAATAATTTAACGTGAAGTCGAACACATATTTTACAATTTTCGCGCTAAAATTTCTGCGGCTTCTAGTTTCTCATCCAAGGCTGTGAATAAATTATCACACAACCCAAATTGCTCCTAAAATTATTTCTCGCCCCGTATACGCCAATCTCGATCTAGTTTTTGGTTGTCAAAAAAAATTTTATGGTAGAATAAACGTTCTTCCCCTTCTTTAATGTGCAACCAAAGGCTAATTTCAGTATCTAAATATTTACGGATTTTTTTTGATTTATTTAAGACGATTCTCGCTGTATTTTTTAGAACTCAAGCGAAACCTGCGCGAAATCATTCGGCAAGTGATCATTTATTTAGTAATCCGAAAATTTTTGTAAATCAAATTTCCTCGTCGGGAAATAAAATTGTTTGACTGCTTTGTCAGCGAATCGTTAAACTTGGGCAGAACGTTTTTTTAATGATAAATCTTTCTGTTTTTTATCCAAATAAATTTTTAATAAAATTTTCAGAACAACAATATGCAATCACCAAAACCAAACTTGACCGTATACCGGGCGGATATTCATTAGATTTTGAAATGTCCCCGGTGGGTAAACCTTTAAACATTTTTCCTAAAACGAGAAAAATGTTTAAGTAATTTTTGCAGTTGATATTCTGCCAGATGTTGATGATTACTTTGTCTGCCGACTAATTAAAAATTTGTTTAACTGAAAACTTAGAGTGATTTCTCAGACTTTTCATCAACGAGGAACGTCAAAAATTCATCAGAAAAATTTCGAGAATCCATCGGAAAAAGGAGCTCAGATCAAATGCGTCAATCCGCTTCACGTCAACTAGTTTTTATAAAATTGAGCATCATTGCCGCTGTTGTTTTGGCGATTTTCGGCTTTTACGGTTTTTCAGTAAATTTCAAAAAAGTTCGCGCTTTTTCATCTGGTCCGTCCGCCTCTTATACGAACGCTCCGGGCGAGGCGAACTGCGCGGCGTGTCACACTGGAAATTCAATAAATGATAGCTCGGGTAATCTTTTAATTTCAGGATTGCCCGCTAATTACTTACCGAATCGGCAAATTCCCGTCACGGTTACTGTTAATCGGGCGGACGCGGTAATTTTCGGTTTTCAATTGACGGCGATTGATAATCAGGGCAAAAAAGTTGGTACATTTACACTGGCTCCGCAAACTCCGCAGCAACTTCAGACGAAAAATGGAAATGTCGGCGGCAATCAACGCCAATACGTCGAACATACGAGCAGCGGAATTATCCCGACTCAGTTTGGAACAAAATCCTGGACTTTTACCTGGGACACACCGCCGCAGAGAGTCGGCAAGGTCAGTTTCTACGCTTCGGGGAATGCGGCGAACAGTGACGGCGGCACTGCCGGCGATTTTATTTATACGACTTCTAAAAACACTCTTTCAGGGACGGCGATTTCAAATTTCGACGCGGATGATAAAAGCGATCTTGCCGTTTTTCGTCCTTCAAACGGAACCTGGTACAGCCTCAACAGCACGAATGGAGATGTTCAAAGCATTCAGTTCGGCGCAAATGGCGATGAAGCTGTTGCCGGCGATTACGACGCGGACGGCAAAACAGACATCGCGGTTTTTCGTCCGTCAAATGGAACGTGGTACGTGCAAAAAAGTTCCGGCGGCTTTCAATCGGCGCAGTTTGGAGCAGAAAGCGACGTTCCGGTCGTTGGCGATTATGACGGTGACTTAAAATCGGATTTTGCGGTGTTTCGCCCGTCGAACGGGGTGTGGTATATTCTGCGCAGCTCCGATGGCAAATTCGTTTCACAAGCATTTGGTTTTGGAACGGACAAAACAGCGCAGGGCGATTATGACGCGGACGGCAAAACAGACATCGCGGTTTTCCGCCCATCTGAAGGCACCTGGTATCTTATGAAAAGCACTGAAGGATTTTCAGCAGTCAAGTTCGGCTCTGCTGAAGATAAACCCGTGCCAGCCGATTTTGACGGTGACGGCAAAACTGATGTTGCCGTTTACCGCCCATCAAATGGCACGTGGTACGTCTCAAAAAGTCGCGAAGGATTTTCGGGCGTAGCATTTGGCGCGGCAGGCGACAAACCGGTTCCTGCAGATTTCGACGGCGACGGCAAGGCGGATATCGCGGTTTATCGCCCGTCCGAGGGCGCCTGGTTTTTGCTCAGAAGCTCTAATAATTCCTTTTACGCCGCTGCCTTCGGAGCAGCCGAAGACATTCCCGTTCCGAGCGGCTACGTTTCTCAATAAAAACATTTCACGCCTAATTATAAAGCCCGGAATTTTAATCGAGTCCGGGCTATTTTTATTTTATTGGCTGAAAATCAACCGATTAAAGACTTTAAGGTTTCTTTGATAACAGCAGCCGTTTCTTTTGGTTTTTCGAGCGGAAATAAATGTGAGCCTTCCAGAAAGTGAAACTTAAAATCGAAATTTTTCCGCATAAAACCGAGTCTTGCAAGGCGCGCTTCACCTGAATTCATCCCGCCGATATACGCAATCGGAACTTTTAATTTTTTGCGAAGTTTTGGAAGATTATCCGGCAAAGTCTGGTAAATCATTCCCTCAATTTTCGGCTCAAAAAAGAGTTTTACTCCCTTTTCCGTTTTCACAGTTCCGTGTTCCACATAATCGCGCAAGACTTCCCGATCAAAATGCGCAAATTTTTCTTTTTGGAGAAAATGCTCAAAAGCTTCTTCTCTCGTTTTCCAGAACGATCTCCGAAATCGCGTGGTTCGCGCCAGAGGAATTTTTTCCATCAAATTTGTTTTTTTCATAAACTTCAAACCCGCGCTGCTCAAACGACTGATAATCGGCGCGTCGAGCAAAATAATTGCTTTATAAAATTCCGGATTTTCAGCAGCAACCAGAAGATGCAGAATTCCGCCTAAAGAATGACCGACACCGATAACCTTATGCGCATTACGGTTCTCCAGTTCCTCGCGCAGTTCATCACGCAGACGCTCCCAGCCGTCGGCGACAGGAAATTTCGGATTGTGCGCGTGGCGTTCGAGAAACCTGATCTCAAAGTCGTCTTCAAGGTATGAAAAAAGCTTACTGTAAGTTTTGGCGGGAAAGCCATTGGCATGTGCAAAATGAATTGTTTGTTTATTCATCAGTTAAAGAAAGCGAGGTTGGTTTTGATTCAGACGGATTAAAAGTGTTGTTAATTACTTTACCGATAAATAACCATTGGAAAGTAATTGTCAATATACTCGTCAGTAGCGTTCCAAACCAAAACGTTGTTTTATCTTCAAAAAATAGATAAAACGGCGACCACAAAATTGCTGCTATAATCAGCGCAGGTAAATCGCTCATAATAACCGGAATTAGATATGGCTCCCAGCTTGGTTCAACAGAGCCACGACCATGATCAAAAGGAAGTATCCTGATAAGAGCAAACAAAGTGACTAAAAGAAATATCCAATGAACACCCGCGAAAACAATGCCAGTTTTATTGTTTAATAATGTTCGAAAAGTTTTCATCTTTAGTTTCCTATCAATTACCACTAGCGATTTTTTTTATCAATTGGCGATATACTTTTTCAATTCCATTTTCGCAATGGATTCGAGGTGAACTTCGTCCGGTCCGTCGGCGAGCCGCAGAGAGCGGGCGTAAATCCAAAAATTAGCGAGCGGAAAATCCTGACAGACGCCGCCGCCGCCGTGCGTCTGAATCGCGCGGTCAATAATTTGTAAAGCCATCTGCGGCACGACCGCTTTGATCATCGCAATTTCCACGCGCGCCGCTTTATTGCCGACTTCATCCATCAGCCACGCAGTTTTTAAAACCAAAAGACGCGCTTGTTCGATTGCCAGACGTGATTCACTAATCCATTGCCGCACAACTCCCTGCTCGCTGATTTTTTTGCCGAATGCAATTCTATCGTGCGCGCGTCTGGTCATCAATTCCAAAGCGCGCTCGGCAACTCCGATCAGACGCATACAATGATGGACGCGCCCGGGACCGAGCCTTCCCTGCGCGATTTCAAAACCGCGACCTTCACCCAAAATTAAATTTGCAGCCGGAACGCGCACGTTTTCAAAAGAGATTTCGGCGTGTCCGTTCGGCGCGTCGTCAAAACCGAAAACATTTAATATTCGTTCAACCTTCAAGCCTTCCGTTTTCATTGGAACAAGAATCATCGATTGCTGTAAATGTTTTAGAGCGTTTTCGTCAGTTTTACCCATAAAAATGGCGAGTTTACAGCGCGCGGCGCCGCCGCCGGTTGACCACCATTTTCTGCCGTTCAAAATAAAATCGTCGCCGTCACGCTTGATTGATGATTGAATATTTGTTGCGTCGCTTGATGCAACGTTAGGCTCGGTCATCGCAAAACACGAGCGAATTTCTCCATTTAAGAGCGGCTTAAGCCAAAATTCTTTTTGCTCCGGCGTGCCATATCTTTCTAAAACTTCCATATTCCCGGTGTCCGGCGCGGAGCAATTAAAAACTTCCGAAGACCAGACGACTCTGCCCATTATCTCGGCAAGCGGCGCGTATTCGAGATTTGTCAAACCGGAAATTTCAGGCAAAAATAAATTCCACAAATCTTCTTCCCGCGCCTTTAGTTTTAATTCTTCGATAAGCTCGGACGGCTTCCAGCGGTCACCCACATTTATCTCGTCTTCAAAACGCTTTTCATTC
The DNA here is from genome assembly GCA_013813755.1 of Acidobacteriota bacterium. Taxonomy (GTDB): domain Bacteria; phylum Acidobacteriota; class Blastocatellia; order Pyrinomonadales; family Pyrinomonadaceae. The sequence continues at coordinate 8,289 of JACCRD010000095.1, forward strand.
GGATAAATATGCGCGTCCATAAAGGCTTGCAGTTTGTTTTGCAGTTCGAGACTTTTCGTTGAATAATTGAAATTCATAATTATTTGAAAAATAGAAACACAGATTAACATAGAAGAACGGAGATATAAATTTTACGAGATAAGAGTATAAAACCGCTAAACTTGATGTGACCGGAGTATGGGGCGTTAACTTCAATCCTGATAAAACAGATGAAATTTTTGACGAGTGGGGCGCTGAGGGATGGGAACTAGTTTCAGCATTTAGTGTTAACGATGGAGCAGGATATTCAAAAGAGATTGTATTTATTTTCAAAAGACCTTTTTAAGATTTGATTGAATTGATTTATGACGAATCAGGATACCAAACAAATACGTCAGGGCGAAGAATTAAACGAAGCCAATTTGCTGGCGTTTCTGCGCGAAAATCTCGATCTGAAATCCGGTGAAATCAAGACTTTACAATTCCCTGCGGGAAGTTCAAATCTAACTTATCTAATCAAAATTGACGATGCGGAATTTGTTTTGCGCCGTCCGCCATTCGGCAACAAAGTCAAATCCGCCCACGATATGAAGCGTGAGTTTGATGTTTTAGAAAAACTCTCGAAAGTTTACAAACCCGCGCCGAAACCGCTCGTTTATTCGGCGGATGAAAACGTTATCGGCTCGGAATTTTATTTGATGGAGAGGCGGACCGGTTTGATTATTCGGGGAAAATCGCCGCAAATTTTGGAGGAATCAAAGGATTTACAACGACAAGTTTGCGTATTATTCATTGAAAATCTGGTCGAACTGCATCTGCTCGATTATAAAAAAATTGATTTAAGCAAACTAGGAAAGCCTGAAGGTTACGCAACGCGCCAGGTAGAAGGCTGGACAAAGCGCTATTTCAACGCCAAAACCGACGCGCACGCCGAACTCGAAACGACAATCGAATGGCTCAATCAAAACATTCCGGTTGAGTCGGGCGCAGCGCTCGTCCACAACGATTATAAATTCGATAACGTAATGCTCAACCCGGAAAATTTAACTGAAATTACGGCGATTTTGGACTGGGAAATGACGACCGTCGGCGACCCTCTGATGGATTTGGGAACGACGCTCGGTTATTGGATGTCGCGGGAGGTAGGCGCGGAAATGCTTTCGATGCCATTTAATCCGCGTGTTTTAATGGAGAACATTTCCCGCCGGGAATTAGTTGAAATCTACGAAGAAAAGTCCGGCAAAAACGTTTCAAACATTTTGTTTTATTACGTTTTCGGCACGTTCAAAATTGCCGTGATCGCGCAGCAAATTTATTTTCGTTTTGCCCGCGGGTTTACCAAAGACAAGCGTTTTGCCGCATTCAATCACTTTGTCAACGCCCTCGGTAAAATCGCTTTAAAGGCAATCGAAACGGAAAAGATTTAGCCGACAAACGGAACGCAAATTTCGGTTCGCCATTAGAAAAGCGAATTAAGGTTTGCGTTCCATAACGTCCGTTCATTTCGACTCTCAAATTTGACATCATTGATTAAACTCAAGCAAGATTTGTATATATTTATTTCACATTTTTTTCACACAAGGAATTACCGCAATGAAACTTAACTCAATGTCTTACAGCCTGCCTGAAAAATTAGAAAACGCCGTTCAGACAACATTTGGAGAATGGCAAAAGGAAAATAAAATCGCCCGCGTGTGGACAAAAGACGCTTCTGTTTGGACTGGCGACGACGAAGCGAAATGGCTCGGCTGGCTCGAAGCGGTCAAAACAGAATTGGGCGATGTGCGGAAATACATCGATTTTGCCGAAGACGCAAAAGATTTTTCAAATATCGTTCTGCTCGGAATGGGCGGTTCGTCGCTGGGTCCGGAGGTTTTTGCGATTACTTTCGAGAAACAAAATTTTTATATTCTCGACTCAACCGTTCCCGCGCAGATAAAAGCGATCGAAGATAAAATTGATGTAGCGAAAACGCTTTTTATTGTAGCCAGCAAAAGCGGTTCGACGCTTGAGCCGAACGTTTTTAAGCAATATTTTTTTCAAAAAGTCGTCGAAGTTGTCGGTGAAGAAAACGCCGGAAAACACTTCGTGGCGATCACTGATCCCGACTCAAAAATGCAAAAGGTCGCCGAGCGCGACAATTTTCGTAAAATATTTTTCGGAAATCCGGAAATCGGCGGAAGATTTTCCGTTTTATCAGCTTTCGGACTCGCGCCGGCAGCGGCGATGGGAATTGATGTTAAAGATTTTTTGGCGCACACAGGCGAAATGGTTGAGGCTTGCCGTTCTACAACTCCGAACGAAAATCCGGGCGTGATTTTGGGAACGATTCTTGGTATTTGCCAAACTTCCGGACGCGATAAATTAACAATTTTTACCGCCCCCGAAATTCACGACGCGGGTGCGTGGCTTGAACAGCTTATTGCCGAATCAACCGGTAAAAACGATATTTCGATAATACCGATTGACCGCGAACCGCTACTTGAAAGCTCTGACTACGGTGACGATCGAATTTTTGTTCATCTCAAACTCAAAGATTCCGCGCCGGACGAAATCGACAAATTATTTGAAATTGTAGAAGCGAGCGGGCAACCCGTCGTGAGTATAATTCTGATTGACAAGATGAATCTCGGACAGGAATTTTTCCGATGGGAATTTGCAACCGCCGTCGCCGGTTCGATAATGAAGATTAATCCATTTAATCAACCGGATGTTGAAGCCGCGAAAATTGAAGCGAAGAAACTGACCGAAGAATATGAAAAAAAAGGCGCATTACCGGATGAGAAACCGTTTTTTGAAGACGGTGAAATTAAGCTTTTCACCAATGAGAAATACGCCGCGCAGTTAGAAGATTATGCGGAAGGCGAAAAATCCCTGAAAAAATATCTCGCCGCGCACCTGGCGCATTTGCAGGAAAACGATTATTTCGCGCTGCTCGCATACGTCGAAATGAACACGGAAACCGAAAAACTTCTGCAAAAAATTCGCGCAAAAGTTTTAGAAAGCAAATTGACGGCAACCTGTCTCGGTTTCGGACCGCGCTTTCTGCACTCGACGGGGCAAGCCTATAAAGGCGGCGCCAACAACGGAGTGTTTTTGCAAATCACGTCCGATGATGCGTTTGACTTGGACGTTCCCGAACAAAAATATACTTTCGGCATCGTCAAAGCGGCACAAGCGCGCGGCGATTTTCAAGTTCTGCTCGACCGGGAAAGACGCGCTTTGCGAGTTCATCTAGGCACAAACACTAAGCAGGATTTACAAAAATTGCTCGGTTTAATCGAATAAATTTTCAACTTTGCCGCTTTTATTGAGTTTTTATTTTTATAGAAGTTTTGCAATTTAATTGAACATCGAATATTTCAAAACATACCGACTTCGATTATTTTCATTCGACCTAAAAGCGTTGAAGAAAAAATTTGTTCAACTTTTCTTAGAATTTTGGCGTCTAAAAAACAGACGGGCAAAATTAAGCCTGAAGTTTTGATAAACTTCGACCCATCCCGCCTACTCTCCTCGAATCATAAATTATACTCCCCGACTTACTTTAACTTTACAAAAATACGGAGAGAAACAAATGAAAATCTACAAATTAAAATTTTTAGCAATTGTCGTTGCGCTTTTCAGCTCAATCTGTGTGCTGAGTAATAGCGCGGATGCCCAAATTAGGCGCGTTAATTTTTCCAGAGCGCAAATTGACCGCCTGATCAGAAACGTCGAAGAACGCGTCGACCGCTTTGTCGTGCAATTTGATTACGCCCTCGACAACAGCCGTCTAAATAATACGCGACGTGAAGACAATTTGAACCAGCGCGCCCGAGATTTGGAAACGGCGACCGACGAGCTTCGCCGCGAATTTGACCGCAATGATTCACGGCGTGAAAATAGCGCTGAAGTTCGCCGAGTCTTAAATATTGCTTCGGATATTAACGTAGCGATGAAAAACAGACAACTCAACCGACCAACCGAACGCAACTGGGCAGCGGTTAAAACAGAACTTAATGCTTTAGCGCGTGCCTACAATCTGCCGCAGATTGGCGGCGCGTATAATCCAAATACGTCTGGCGGTCAAGGGAATTCAAATTTGAATAGGGCGCGAATAGACCGTTTGATCAGAAACATTGAAGAGCGGGTTGATCGTTTTGTCGTGCAGTTTGATTACGCGCTCGACGACAGCCGCTTGAACAATACGCGACGCGAAAATCGTCTAAACGAAAGAGCGAGAGATTTGGAAACAGCCACCGATGAATTGCGGCGGGAGTTTGACCGCAACGATTCGCGTTGGGAAAACAGCTCTGAAATCCGCAAATGTTTAAACATTGCCTCGGACATTGACGTCGCAATGAGAAATCGTCAGCTTAATCGCGCAACCGAAAATAATTGGAGAGCCGTCCGCACGGAACTCAACGCTTTGGCGCGGGCTTACAATTTATCACCGACCGGCGCTGCATATCGTCAATACAATAAATCTCGGTAAAAGAAGAAGCGTTCAGATATAATTTTCTGAACGCTTCTTTTATTTTGTTTGTCAAAAACTACTTGGCGTCGTTTTCGTCTTTGCCGTCATCATAAATTAAATTACCGCTTTCGTCAATCGCGTCTTTATCGACGTGTTCCTGCGGCGTTTTCCTGCCCGGTTGCGGCGCGTGTTCGGGATGCTCGCCGACAATTTCAAGTTTCTCGCCTTTATGTTCGTCTAACACTTTTTTGTCGTGCGCAATGTCTCTTTCATCTGGCATAAGTTAATTTTCTCCTTTTAGTTGTTTTATTTGAGAGCCCCACAATGAGTAAGTATTATACTGACTTAATTGTGCGCTTCTGTGGTTAATGCAATAGTGCAAGTTAAAAACTAACAAAGAATGAAGATTCTTCCAAGTCTGTTTATTGTTCGCTACGTTTGCATAAGGTTATTTTAGCAAAAGTTAAGAATAATAAACGACCACTCCAGAAAGCCAACCAATGTAACTGTTAAATAAAAAGTTCAACGACGCATAATTACCTCAAGAAACGGAGACATTAAACAATAAAAAAATAATAACTAAGATGACCTTTGAAAACAATAACCTTTTAGCTGAACGCTTCCAAATATTTCACGCCTGCGCCAGTGTTGAAAATCACAACCGTTTCGCCTGGCTGAACCAAATTTTGTTCAACTATTTTTCTGAGCGCAGGCAAGCACGCCGCGCCTTCGGGGGCGCAAAACAAACCTTCCGCCGCGCCGATTTCTTTGACGGCGGCAATCAATTCTTCGTCCGTGACGGCAACGGCGGTTCCGCCGGATTTATGAAGCGCGTCGAGAATTAAAAAGTCGCCGATTGCTTTCGGCACACGCAAACCGGAAGCCACCGTCGCGGCATCGGGAAATTCGGCGGCGAAAGTTTCGCCTTCGTGAAACGCTTTAACAATTGGCGCGCACCCGATTGACTGGACGGAAACCATCCGCGGACGTTTTTCATTAATCCAGCCCATTTTCTCCATTTCGTCAAATGCCTTCCACATTCCGATTAAACCCGTGCCGCCGCCGGTCGGATAAAGAATCACGTCGGGCAGAGTCCAGTCCATCTGCTCGGCAAGTTCGTAACCCATCGTTTTTTTGCCTTCGACGCGATACGGTTCTTTCAGTGTTGAAACATCAAACCAGCCTTCCGCGTCTTTTCTTTCAGCGACGATTTTTCCGCAATCGGTAATCAAACCGTCAACCAAAAAAACGTTCGCGCCGGTTTGTTCACATTCGACAATATTCGCACGCGGCGTATCCGTCGGCATAAAAAGAAAAGTCTCCATTCCGGCGCGTGAAGCGTAAGCCGCGAGTGCGCCCGCCGCGTTTCCCGCCGACGGCGCGGCAACTTTTTTCACGCCTAACTCTTTTGCCATCGAAACTGCGGCAGTCATTCCGCGAGCCTTGAAACTCTGTGTCGGATTGGTTGATTCGTCTTTGATAAAAAGATTTAGCTTTATCGAAAGAGTTTGGGCAAGACGTTCGGCTTTGAGCAAAGGCGTGAAACCTTCGCCGAGAGAGACGACATTTGATTCGTTTTCGACGGGCAAAACTTCCGCGTATCGCCAGAGATTTGCCGCACGATTTTTCAAAGATTCTTTTGTCAAAGTTTCGGCGGCTTTATTTAAATC
>JACCRD010000099.1 GCA_013813755.1 Acidobacteriota bacterium
ATTGAGGAAGGCGCGAGGGAAGCGGGCGCGGAAACAAAATTGCTGAAAGTGAAGGAAACCGCGCCCGAAGCGGCGATAAATTCAAACGAAGGTTGGAAGAAAAACACGGAAGCGACCCGCGATGTGCTGGAAGCGACCACTGATGATTTAGAATGGGCGGACGCGATTATTTTTGGAACGCCGACGCGCTATGGCGGCGCGGCTTCACAGCTTCGGGCATTTATTGACACAACCGGCGGACTTTGGGCGCGCGGGGCGCTGATTGATAAAATAGGTTCGTCTTTTACAAGCGCGGCGACGGCGCACGGCGGACACGAAAACACGATTTTATCCTTAAATTCAGTTTTTTATCACTGGGGGATGCTTATCGTTTCACCCGGCTACAATGACCCGATCCAGTTTCAGTCGGGCAACCCGTATGGCGTTTCGCACACCTCAGGTAATGGCACAATTCCGCCTGACGATACGGCGCTCGCGGCGGCTCGCTTTCAAGGCAGACGCGTTGCGGAAGTTACCAGCCGGTTTTTGAAAGGAAAATAAATTTTTACCGCTTTTTAGCAAAACATCAGATAAACATAAATAATCAGGAGCAGATATGACACTTAAACGAACGACTTTTTTAGTCATCGGGATTTTAGCTTTTTCCGCGATGATCGCGTTATTTAATTTGGGCGCGTCTTCCGGCACTGTTTCGGCGGAAACTTTTGCGGGTGCGTTTGCCATTGATACAAAATTGAACCCTGAGCAAATAACCGGCGCTTACGGTTTTGACAAAGCGCACAGCGCAATCGGTTTTCGCGTCAAACATATGGGCTTGGTTGATGTTCCAGGTTATTTTCGGGATTTTACGGGAACGGTGAATTACGACGGAAAAGACGTTACTAAATCAACGGTTGAATTTTCCGCCAAAACAACCAGCGTCGATACGGGGGTGGCGGGGCGCGACAAGCATCTGCGAACGGCAGATTTTTTTGAAGTTGAAAAATACCCGGAAATGACTTTTAAAAGCACAAAAATTGAAAAGAAAGGAAAAAACTGGCTCGTTACCGGCGATTTCACAATGAAGGGCGTAACCAAGCAGATGACGATTCCGTTTCAGGTTGTCGGATTCCTGCCGGGCGAAAAAGGCGGAATGAAGATGGGCGTGACGGCTGAAACATCAATCAACCGTCGCGACTTCGGCGTAAATTATGGAACTAATATGCCAAACGGCGTGGCAACTTTGTCGAACAATATAACTGTTAATTTGCAAATTGAAGCCAATATGAAGAAAGCGTCGTAGATTCGCTTTAAAAATAGATTTAATTCCAAGCGTCGCTCCTTGCCGGGCGGCGTTTCTTTTTTGCGGCAAAGCGATTTGAGAGTAAATTATTTACGGTTTATGATGTAAAGCAACTAAGCAAAAACAAAGAAAATTGAGGAAACACAATGAACAATTTTTTCACGGCAAATTTAGCAGAAGGCGATCCAATTGTCAGTAAGGCAATTGACGATGAAACAAAGCGGCAAACAAACGGTCTGGAACTTATCGCGTCGGAAAACTTTGTGTCGGAAGCCGTTTTGCAGGCGATGGGGTCGGTTTTTACGAACAAATACGCCGAAGGTTATCCAACGAAGCGTTACTATGGCGGCTGTGAATTTGCCGATGTCGTCGAGCAATTAGCAATTGACCGCGCGAAGAAGATTTTCGGCGCGGAGCACGCTAATGTTCAGCCGCATTCCGGCGCGCAGGCGAATATGGCGGTTTTTCTTGCTTCATTGCAGCACGGCGACAAAATTTTGGGGATGAATCTGTCGCACGGCGGGCATTTGACGCACGGGCATCCGATGAACTTTTCGGGCTTGAATTATGAAGTTGCCGATTACGGCGTTTCTAAGGAAACCGAGCAGATTGATTATAGCGAATTGCAGCGGAAAGCCGAAGAAACGCGCCCGAAAATGATTATCTGTGGCGCGTCAGCTTATCCGCGAACGATTGATTTTCAAAGAATCGGCGAGATTGCGAAATCAATCGGCGCGATTGTGATGGCGGACATCGCGCATATCGCCGGACTCGTCGCGACAGGGCTTCACCCAACGCCTGTTCCGCATTGCGAATTCGTCACGACGACGACGCATAAAACTCTGCGCGGTCCGCGCGGCGGTTTAATTTTATGCCGTGAAGAATTTGCCAAAACGGTCGATAAAGCCGTGTTTCCGGGCGTGCAGGGTGGACCGCTGGTGCATATTATCGCGGCAAAAGCCGTCGCGTTCGGCGAAGCTCTACAGACAGATTTCAAAGCGTATCAGCAGCAGATTCTCGACAACGCGCAAGCCTTAGCCTCTGAACTCAAAAATCAGGGTTTGCGGCTTGTTTCCGGCGGCACGGATAATCATCTGGTTTTAGTTGACGTGTTTCAGGACGGCAAAGGAATTACCGGAAAAGCTGCCGAAAAAGTCCTGGACGAAGTTCATATTACAGTCAACAAAAACACGATTCCGTTTGATACAAATTCGCCGTTTGTCGCTTCCGGAATTCGGCTCGGAACGCCCGCTCTGACGACGCGCGGAATGAAGGAAACGGAAATGACGCAGATTGCCAGATTAATTGCTTCGATTGTGCGCGAATCCGAATCTGAGGAAACAAAATCGAACGTCAAAAAAGAAGTCGCGGAATTGACACAAAAATTTCCGATGTATGCCGGGCGTTTACGCGAAAAAAAAAGCGAATCAATTTCAGCGGGTTAAAATTTTCTAAAATAAATGAGTAATTTATCCGATATCGGTTTTCCAGTCCAAAACGAGCAGGACGTAAATGTTTTAATTACCGAAACGATTCAATATGTCGAATCGTTAAAATGTCCGCAGGGTTTTTATTTGCGATTTGCTGACGAGTCGGGTGCGGAAATTTATTTGCAGGGAAATAATGAACAGGAACTTGTTGGTTTTAATCCACATTTCGCGGGTAAAAGCAGAAGAAAAGTCAGTTTAGAGAAACTGATTGAACGGGATTCATCGGAGCTTGACGGCGGATTTTACGCGTGGGCGAATCCGAAGGATTTTGAAACGGATGCGGGCGATTATACTTTTGTTTTTGACGTTCCTGATTTTCGACTTTCGAGTGAAAGGCGGCTTCCGCAAGTGCGGGAAATTCAACTGACGGCTTTTGCTTCAAACGATTTTAAGATTTTCGCTGATGAAAAAGAGTATAGCGAAAGTCAGCAGGACGAATTAAAGTATGCTTCAAAATCATTTGTCCCGAGCGGACTTTTCGCGTTCGACGCTGGGGATGAAAAGTCTGATTTAAATGCGGCACGCCCGATTGCAATTTTCGCGGGCATTATCAAAGAGTTTGAATTAAAAAAGAACAAACTTTCCAGCAATAATTTTTACTGGTTTTTAGTGGAAACTCTGGGCGGCGAAACGGACATTGTCGCGGACGTTAAATTAGTTTCAACTGAGCCACAAATCGGCGGCGTGGTTAGCGGTCAATTTTGGCTTTCGGGTAAATTAAATTCCTAAGCAAAAAGATATATAACAGTTGCTTTAAGCTGTTCTCAAAACCTTTAGAAACTCTGTTAATTCAACGGCTAGAGGCGCGTAAAAATCCATTTTCTCCAAAGTTTTCGGGTGCGTAAAACTCAGCTTTTCGGCGTGCAGAAAAAAGCGGTTTAGGTCAGCAATCGCCTGCCGAATTTCCGCATCGGCAACAGTTTTATCGCGTCCTTCATTATAAGTTTCATCGCCGACAATCGGATTATTTTTATAAGCCAGATGAACGCGGATCTGGTGCGTGCGCCCAGTTTTAATTTCTACGTCGAGCAGCGTAAAACGCTCAAATTTCCGGCAAACTTTCCAGAGCGAGAGGGCGTTTCGCCCGCCGTTTCGAACCGCCATTTTCAAACGATTGCGCGGATCGCGGTCAATCGGCTCGTCGATTTTCCCTGTATTTTCCCGCATTAGACCGTGGACGAGCGCGACGTAACTTTTATAAACTTCGCGGTTGCGGAATTGTTCGGAGATAGCTTCGTGAACCGTTTCATTTTTCGCCACGACAATCAAACCGGACGTGTCTTTATCAAGCCGATGAACAATACCGATTTTGGATCTTATATTTTGGATTTTTGATTGCTCGTCAGAAGAATTTTGAATAGGGAATATCGAATTCGGCATATTAAACCGGAAGGCGATCGCATTCGCCAGCGTTCCGTTTTTGACTCCCGCGCCCGGATGCACAACCATTCCGGCAGGTTTGTTGACAACAGCGAAAAACTCGTCTTCGAAAATTATTTCAAGCGGAATGTCTTCGGGTTCAAAAATTTCAATCGTCTCTGATTCGGTTAGCTCAATTTCAATCGCGTCATTTTCACGCAGTTTATAAGAAGATTTAGCCGATACAGAATTGACCAAAACATCGCCTTCGTCAATCACTTTTTTTAGACGCGAACGCGACCAATTCTCGATTTTCTCAGCCAAAAATGCATCGAGCCGCGCTCCGGCATCCGTTGCCGAAACTTGAAAAGTTAAATTTGAATTGTCCTGATTCACTAAAATTTTTTAAGCTGTCGTTGTGCCCGGAGTTTTTCGCAGTCTCAAAAACATAAAAACAATCGCTCCGAAAGCAACCAAAAGACTGATAATCTGCGAAGTTGAAAGACCTGTCAACGTCGTTAAGCCGAGAAAATCGCCGCGCGGGTCGTCGCGGAAAAACTCGATTGTAAAACGAACGAGCGCGTAAATTATGCCGTAAGCGATTAAAACCTGCCCGTCAAAGCGTTTACGGCGGTGAAGGAAAATTAAAATGCCGAACACAATCAGCATCGCAATCGATTCGTAAAGCTGTGTCGGATGTAGATAAGCGTTTTCGCCCGCTTCCGTATAAATCGGAACGCCCGTGTTTTCGTGTCCCAATTCGGTAAAATGCACGCCCCAAAACAAATCCGTCGGTTTGCCCCAACAGCAGCCAGCGGAAAAGCAACCCTGTCGCCCGAAAAATTGTCCCAGAGCGACGCCGGGCGCGAAGGCATCGGCAACTTTCCAAAAACTAAGTTTGTAAAAATTAATTAAAAAAGCGAGCGTAAAAAATCCGCCCAAAAAACCACCGTAATAAACGCCGCCTGAACGCAGAAAATCGAGTGAGAAAAGATTGACGTTATCTTCGAGAAAAAATAAAAGAATCTTTGACCCGATTAAACCGCCGATAATCGTCCACAAACCCAAATCATAAATCCTTTCGCGCGGCAGCCCGTCGTTTGAAGCAAGTTTCGCGGCAGTGTATAAAGCCAGCAGCAATCCAATCGCCAGCAGAATGCCATAAGTGTTGATCGGAAAGCTGCCGATGCGGAAAATTTCTGGATACATATTTTTGGGTTAGTTATTAGTTTTGTTAGTTATATTGAGCATTAAGTTTTTGACATAAATTTTATTCGCCCGCTGACTGCGCCCGCGCTTTACCAACCTGAACACGCGCGGGGCGCAATAATTTGTCGCCGAATTTGTAGCCGCGCGAGTATTCAGCCGTAATTTTTCCGTCACCTTCAGCATCAATTTCCGTCATATCAATCGCTTCATGAAATTCAGGGTTAAATTCTGAGCCAATCGACGGAACAGCCTCCACGCCAACATTCATCAATGCTTGTTCAAAAGAACGCGCCGTACCTTTTACGCCGACTAGCAGATGCTCAAATGAAAAATCTTTTTCGCTCGCCGAAACAGCCAGATTCAGATTGTCGAGAACCGGGAGAAGCGCCATCAAAAAATTGAACTGTCCTTGTTTGGCGCGGTCTTCGAGCGTTTTCGTCAGGCGTTGACGCATTTCAGCGGTTTCCTTTTCGAGATTATTTTTAGCTTCATCAAAACGCTTCTGCACCTCGACAAGTTTTGTTTCAGCGACATTGCACCGCGTCCAGACATCTTTTAATTCATTCTCTAATTTTGTAACTTCAGAAGATTTTACCTTTGCAGATTTTTCCCCTTTTTCACTGCTTGGATCAACATCAATCCGCTGACCTTCTTCGTTAAAACGGTGTTTATCGTTCACCGCAAATTCATTTTCGATTTCATCTATAAATTCTTCACTATTAAAATCTTGTTCGTTCATCTTTTTTTTATTAAACCAACTCATAAATTTTGATAAATATCTGTGTGCTAAAAATCTATTTTAGCAAACCATTTATCATAAAGAAAATTCGTCGCGAATAACACAAACTCAACGAATAGCTTTTGCTTTTTATTTGACTTGCGTGTGTCATTCGCGGCTTGTCCTTATTATGCTGAAGCAATCGTCTTGGCTTCCGGCGCGAAATTCAGCGCGTCACCGTCAGCTGAAACGCGCAATTGCTGACCGCTTGAAACTTCGCCGTTGAGGAGTTTTACCGCCAGAGGGTTTTGAATCAGCGTCTGAATAGCGCGTTTCAGAGGTCTCGCGCCGAAAGTCGGGTCGTAGCCTTCACTGACCAGCAAATCTTTCGCCGAATCGTCTAAAACAATTTCCACGCCTCGCTCCTTTAACATTTTATGCAGGCGTTCAAGCTGAACGTCGATAATTTGAGAAATGTGTTCACGCGAAAGCTGCTTAAAGACAACAATATCGTCGATTCGATTTAAGAATTCGGGCTTAAAGTGATCTTGCAAAATGCCCAAAACCATTTCCTTGACCGGTGTATCGACCAGCGCGGAAGACTGAATCTCACGCGAGCCTAAATTTGAAGTCATTATCAGAACCGTATTTTTGAAATCAACCGTTCTGCCTTTGGAATCCGTCAATCGCCCGTCGTCAAGGATTTGTAGCAAAAGATTAAAAACATCCGGATGCGCTTTTTCAATTTCATCAAATAAAATCACTGAATAAGGACGGCGGCGCACGGCTTCGGTCAATTGTCCGCCTTCTTCGTAGCCGACGTATCCGGGCGGCGCGCCGATCATCCGCGCGACCGCGTGTTTTTCCATATATTCCGACATATCCAGCCTGATAAGCGCGCGTTCGTCGTCAAACAAAAATTCAGCGAGCGCACGTGCCGTTTCGGTTTTGCCGACCCCGGTCGGACCAAGGAAGATAAATGAACCAACCGGGCGATTCGGGTCTTGCAGCCCGGCGCGAGCGCGGCGAACCGCATTGGCAACGGCGTTTAATCCTTCGTCCTGACCGATCACTCGCTTTCGCAAGTTTTCTTCCATCGTGACAAGTTTCTGCATTTCGCCTTCGAGCATTTTCGAAACCGGAACGCCAGTCCATTTAGCAACAACTTCTGCCACGTCTTCTTCGTCAACATCTTCCTTAAGGAAAATGCCGTCGGTTTGCAGTTCGGCAAGATGCGCCTGCTCGTCGGCAAGCTGTTTTTCAAGTTCGGGAATGCGACCGTATTGCAATTCCGCCGCCCGGTTTAAATC
>JACCRD010000103.1 GCA_013813755.1 Acidobacteriota bacterium
GAATTAGCGACTACGACATCGAGTTTTCCATCAGCGTCAAAATCGGCAATCGCCATTCCGCGGGCGTTGATTGACAAAGCCAGACCGCTCGTCGGCGCGGCGGCGGCTCGTTCAAATCTGATTTGTCCGCCGATTTGCGGTTTCATATTTTTGAACAAAAGCATCTGTTGGGCGTAACTCGTTCCCCACTGAAATTTGTCAACCGCCGCGTAAATATGACTGTTTGCCACGAGAATGTCCTTCCAACCGTCGTTGTCGAAATCGATAAAAGCGGTTCCCCAACCTAAAAACGGAATGGTCGGTTCGCCGATTCCGGCTTGAAAAGTAACGTCGGTAAAATTTCCTTCGCCGTCGTTGCGGTAAAGCGTGTTTGAATCGTCGGAGAAATTGGTGATGTGAAAATCAACGCGCCCGTCGTTGTCGTAATCACCGACTGCGAGTCCCATTCCGGCTTGCTCGCGTCCGTTTTCGTTGAGCGCGACGCCGGAAGCGTAACTGGTTTCTTCAAACGTTCCGTCGCCTTTGTTAATGTAAAGCTGTTTCGGCGTCGAATCGTTGACGACCAGCAAATCCAAATCACGGTCGTCGTCAATGTCAACAAATACCGAAGAAAAACCGTAATATTCACCTTTGTCCGTCACGCCCGCTTTAGCGGAAACGTCTTCAAACGCGCCGTCCGGTTTTTGATGAAAAAGTTTATCTTTCGCGCCTTTCAATCCGCGCGGTCCGCACATTACCGGCTGCCCTCGAAACTCACAGAAATTTCTGCCCGTGACGTTTCCTTTGCTGAAGTCAGCGGGACTCGGCGGTAGATTTTTTAAATCAAAATCAATATAAGCGGGAACAAACAAATCGAGCCGTCCATCTTTGTCGTAATCGCCGAAAGTCGCGCCAGTGTGCCAGCCTTTGATTGCCAAACCGACTTTTTCGGCGACATCTGTAAAAGTTCCGTTGCCGTTGTTGCGGTAAAGTCTCGAGATGCCGTAATTGCCGACGAACAAATCAGTAAAGCCGTCATTGTTATAATCGGCGACCGTCACGCCCATTCCCCAACGCTCGTTAGCGAGACCCGCTTTTTCCGTCACGTCTTCAAATTTCCATTCGCCCAAATTCCGAAAAAGCGCGGCTTTTGCCGGTTTTTCAGTGCCGCGTTCGGCGTTGATTGTCGAGCCGTTAAGAAGAAATACGTCCGGCTTCCCGTCGTTGTCGTAATCGAAAACGGCGACCGTGCAGGCGGTTGTTTCAATAATGTAGTTTTTCTCCGCGCCGCCCGAAACGCACCGAAAATTTTTGAGCGCAGTTTGCGCCGTCATATCTTCAAAAATTTTCGCGGCTTTCGCGTCAATGATTCCGGTCGTGCGTCGGGACGTGTAATTTTTCGCTTCGCCGGTTGAGGAGCCGCCCATCTGCTTTTCCTGCGCTAAGATATAGCTCGCGCAGCTTAAAATTAAAATTATAAAATATATCGCCTTTTCCATTTTATTTCTGTTTTAACGCCCTCCAACGGACTTCAGGGAAAAATTTAGTTCCACTCTAATCTAAAGATTAGATGATTTTTGTTAAATGCTTCAAGTCATAAAAGCTAAGTTGTTACAAAAAGACGATTCAATAAATTAATCTCCGCCAAATGATATCTTCAAGGATTTAACTTTTTTTTAATATTCCGGACATTTTTTTTGTTGATTATTCATAAGTTTAGTTGACATCATAATATACTTGTCGCTAATATATGCTCACTTAGTTAAGCGCTTACGCAAACGATTACCCCGAACAAAAGATTAAAGTAAATTTTTCTGATACAAATAAACATTTCACCATTCAAATGGTTTTAGTTATTGTTCAGGCAATTTTAATTTACTTTCCGGAAGACTATTGCTGCCGTTTAACAATCGTGTGTAATTCTGATTTTTACATTCCAGTTATTTTTAGTTGAGCCATAAGGAGTTGAATATGAAGTCGTTAAATATTTTTGCTGCGCTGGTTTTGATGTTTACGCTGGGAGCAGGATTTGTTCTGGCGCAGAGTGATCGCGGAACGATTCGCGGAACGGTCACGGATCCAAGCGATGCTGTTGTTCCGAACGCGCGAGTTGTTTTGACCGGCGTCGAAAACGGCGAAAGCCGTGAAGTAACTACCGGAGAGGAAGGGATTTTTGTTTTTCCCGAAATCAAAGCCGGGCTTTATCGTGTGGCAATCGAAGCAACCGGTTTTTCCCGAACCGCTATCGATAACATAAAAGTTGATGTTCAGGGTACGCAATCGGTTGCTGTTAAGCTTGAACTCGGCGAAGTAACCGGCAATGTCGTGCAGGTCGATGCCGAGGGTGTGACGATTAATACCGACACTCCGGTGCGGCAATCAAATATTGACGAGCGCCAGGTCAGAGAATTACCGCTGTTGACTGGTGGAGAGTCTGACGGACGATCCCCATTGGCTTTTATCTTTCTGGACAGCAATGTAAATGGAGCTAATGATAGCAGCGGGGCGACTAACGCTTCCAAATTTAGAGTTAGCGGCGGTCAGGCGAGCGGTACTGAAATTTTGATTGACGGGGCGAGCGTCCGCCGGACGCAGAACGGCACGTTTTTCAGTGAGACCGCGCCGAGCCCGAATGCTTTCCAGGAATTTACGATTTCGACCAACAGTTATTCGGCTGAATTTGGCAACTCGTCAGGCGGCGTCGTTAACTTTACGCTCCGGTCTGGCACCAATGAATTTCACGGCGAAGGTTACAATTTTTTGCGTAATGAAAAATTTAATGCCGCCGACATTGACACTAATGCCAGATGTTCTCCCACGAGAGATGATTGTCGTAACCGCGACAATCGGAACAATTACGGCTTCAACATCGGCGGTCCGATTTATGTTCCAAATTTTGGCGAAGGCAACAGCGGCGGATTTCTGCGCAGTTTGAAAGACCGCGCTTTTTTCTTTTTTCACTACGAAGGTTATCGCCTGCGTGAAGGACAAAATAGAACTATTACCGTGCCGACGCTTCGGATGAGAACCGGCGATTTCAGCGAACTGCTCGACACCACCGATCCGAATGTTCGCCGCATTAATGGCGGAAATCCAGTTCTTATTTATGACCCGCGCCAGCCTTCAGCGACTCGCACGGCGTTTGCCGGAAATATTATTCCGGCGAATCGGCTCGACCCAGCAGGGGTAGCTATCTTGCAGCGGTATCCGACACCGACTCGTCCGGGTATTTTTAATAATTACGACGCTTCCGGAGTTAGACCGACTGACACCAAACAGTTTACGATTAAAACTGATTTCATCTTGACGAGTAAGCAGCGTTTAACCTTGAGTTACTCCAATCGCAATACTGAAAGATTTGCCGGTGCCTTTCCGATTCTGCCTCTGCCGTTTACTAATTTCGACGTTTTCGCGCAGAACTTCAAATCAAATATCGGTCGTATTCAGCACGATTACACAATTACATCAAATATCCTTAATCATTTAAATATTGGC
>JACCRD010000144.1 GCA_013813755.1 Acidobacteriota bacterium
CAATGACGCGCTGGCAAATTTGCAAACCGTCGAAGGTCAGCTTGCTTATCAAGTTCTTTATCAACGCGACAAAGCTTTGCCGTTTTCGCAAAATCAATTTATCGAATCGGCAAACAAAGTTCCGGCAAGAGCTTTTGAGGCGTATATCAAGGGTTTGCTGACACCCGAATCGGAAGCGCAGACGCGCGAAATTTACTTTAAAAATTCGATGCGTATCTTTGCCGATGAAAAATCCGGCGCGGCTTACCCGAACGCGGCGCTTGAACTCGGACATTTTTATTTGAATCAGCGTAAGAATCAGGAAGCAATTGATTATTTTTCGCGCGTACCGGTCGAGAGCCTTCAGTTTCCTGAAGCAGCGTTTTACACCGGTTTGATTCAGTGGCAGCAAGGCAATTATGATCAG
Organism: Acidobacteriota bacterium; assembly: GCA_013813755.1. Classification (GTDB taxonomy): domain Bacteria; phylum Acidobacteriota; class Blastocatellia; order Pyrinomonadales; family Pyrinomonadaceae. Next base: position 407 of record JACCRD010000144.1, read on the forward strand.
GCTTTGGCGGTTTTGCGCCCGCTTGCTGAAGATTTGAAGTTGACCAGCGTTTACAACACGATTGGCGCGATCGCCGTCGAAGCCGCCCGCAACGAAAAGAAAAACAAAGGCAACTCCGCCAAACTTCTCAACGAAGGACTCGAACTTCTCAAAAAAGCTACAGATTCCACGCCGGATGAATTGAATGCTCGATTTAATTATGCGATCGCATTGTTTCTCAACACGAATTACGCGCAGGCAATTGAACACTTGCGACCTGTTTTGGCGGGCAGCCCGCGCGACGGCGAAATTTACTTTTTACTGGCGAAATCTCTGGAAACAATTAAAGACCCGACTGCCGCCGAGATTGACAATCAAGCCAGGCGTTTCTTGACGGCAAATAACAAATACGCGCTTTTAGAAAAAGAGTGGCAGAGTTCGCAATCGGTTAACCAAATTAATCTGCGCGTTCAGCAACCGCCGCGCAAAGATTTTGTTAGTGTTGTTTTAATCAAAAAACAAACTGTCGTTCAGCCATCGCTCAACGAAACTGAAACGCTGCTCGCTCAGGCGCGCGCGCTTTACAAAACCGGAAACGACGACGAAGCAATGACGTTTTTAAGTAAAATTCTGGTCAGAGAACCGATGACCGCGGAGGCGCATCTTTTGTTCGGAAACATATATCTGCGCCGCGGCGATCTGGAGCAGTCCGTCAATTATTTCAAAACCGCGCTTTTCTGGGATAATCGTCTAATCAACGCGCATATCGCGCTTGGTAAAATTTTCTACCAAAAGGGCGATTGTCTGCAGGCAAAAACCTTTTCCGCATCGGCGCTGGCAATCGACGCAGAGAATCAGGAAGCCACCGGTCTGCAGCGTCAAGTCGAGCGATGCGGCAAATAGATTTTAACTTTTTGACAAAAACATTTGCCGTTAATTTTTTATGTAGCAAATGGTGTAGTTTCTGTTATGAAATCAGAGGCTCAATATTTAAAGTCAAATTAACTTGACTTTAAATATTGAGCCTCAATTTGTGCCTAACACCTTTATTTATTGAAGTAATCAATCCAAATTCTAAAATCTGCAATCCAAAATTATCTTCTGGCACGACGTATGCAATCACAGGAAACGGCAAGCTTATTTTAATTTTTAATTTTTAATAAGACCTACCGCCAACACTTATTTCAGCGCAGTGTGCTGCTGTGTTGACTACCTTCCGAGCGTTCCTTCAGTTTGTCCCCCCTATTGGGAGCCTGGTCAAAAACGACCGGGCTCTTCTGCTTTTAATCCAATTTTATGGATATTTCTATAAAAAGTCATTTCTTTGGTAACAGTTAAACTCATCGTCTAAATTATTTTTCTTTCAAATCGTCAAAGTTAACTGATAATTAAGCTATTTATTTTGATAAACTGTCGGCTATGAAGTTTTCGCTCGCCAAAGTAAAAATTCCTTCGCTGGTGAATTCACTTCTGGCAGTAATTTCAGCCGTTTTGCTCACGCTTTCGTTTCCCGATTTTGATTTATGGTTTGTGGCGTGGTTCGCGCTCGTCTCTTTATTTTTCGCCATCGAACGCGAAAAAGAATCAATTGTAAAATCATTTGTCTTAGGCTGGATTTTCGGAACTTGCTTTTTTTTCGGAACCTGTTGGTGGTTGACGTTCGCCCCGATTACATACGGCGGGGTTCCCGCAATCATTGCCTATCCTTTACTTTTCGGCGTGGCGTTAGTCGCCGGATTTTTCCCGGCGATTTTCAGCGCGGCTTTCTCCGTTTTGTTAAAACACTTAGGAACTTATGCAATTTTATACGCGCCTTTTTTATGGGCGGCAACCGAGTTTTTGAGATTTAATTTGACGGGAAATAATTGGAATGCGATTGGATATTCACAAGCGTTCGTTTCATTTTTAATTCCGTTTGCAAAAATTGGGGGCACTTATTTGCTGGGATTTTTCATAGTTTTATTAAATTCGATATTGACTATTTTAATGATTGGAATAGTTAGTAAAGAAAAGCCAAAATCATTGATGGCGATTTTAATAATTTTTGTTTCTATTTTAGTCTTAATGCTTCCAGTTTTATTACGATTAATTGTTTCACCACATATTTCCAATTATAAAACCGCTTATGTAATTGCTGTTCAACCAAATGTTCCAATGAACGGCTTGAAATATGAGGATTGGCTAAACTTGCGCGAGCGACACGTTGCACTCGCCGAAAACGCTTTACAAAAAATCGGCGAACAACCGACCACCGACGACCGACCACCGATCACCGTCATTTTCCCTGAATCGCCGATGAATTTTCAATTTGAGAACGACCGCGAGTTTCAGGAATTTATTAAAAGCTTTGCCATTAGAAACAAGGTCAGCGTTCTTTTCAATTCGGCAGAGCCAAATTTGCGCGGAGAAAATTTTTATAACTCGGCGGTGATGATTAACGAGCACGGCGAAAAGATCGCGCAGTATGATAAAATCCACCTCGTTCCGTTTGGCGAATACGTGCCTCTGCCTGAACCAATCGCGCAATTCGTACCGTCGATGGTCGGTAATTTTCAATATGGCAGCGAATATGACTTATTTCCATTCGGCGAGGCGAAGGGCGGCGTGATGATTTGTTTTGAATCACATTTTCCGTCGCTTTCGCGCGAATTTGCACGCAGCGGCGCGGATGTTTTGATCGAATTGACCAACGACGGATATTTGGGAGAAACGCCGGTTTTGCGGCAGCATCTGGCAAACGCGGTTTTCCGTGCGGTTGAAACAAATCGTCCGGTTTTGCGAGTGACAAATGTCGGCATAACAACTTTTATAAATGAGCGCGGCGAAGTGCTTGATGCCGCACAGCCCTATACGGAAGATACGCGCGTGTGGGCAATTTCAAAGTCGGACGGGAATCAAACTTTTTATGTAAAATTCGGTGATTGGTTCGCGTGGCTTTGTTCGCTTGTGAGTTTGGCGTTATTATCAATTTGTTTATGGACGAAGAAAGTTTCACTGCCGGTAAATGCGAGAGATGAATAATTAAAATGATTGAGACAATAGAATTAAAAGAATTACAAACAAGATACGAAGAAACGAAAGAAAAAGTCGCGCAGCTTGCGAGGTTTCTTTGACGCGCCTGCCAGACGCGCCGAGCTTGAAATATTAGAAAGGCAAATTTCCGTGCCGGATTTTTGGAACGATTCGGCGAAAGCGCAAAC
>JACCRD010000135.1 GCA_013813755.1 Acidobacteriota bacterium
TCATTTGACGGCTGTTGGCGACGCCGACTACGCGCAAATTTAGGCGGAGGTTTTGTCGAAGATATTCACGCTGCTGCCGAATTTGTTCGATTAATTTACTGCCGACCGTGCCGATTCCGACAAGAAAGATGTTGACCTGTTTTTCGCCGCCCGAGAAAAACTCCTCGTGCAGAGCGTTGATTGCTTTTTTGACATCTTTGGAAGAGATAATCGCTGAAATATTTCTCTCCGAAGAACCCTGCGCGATGGCGTGGATGTTGATGCCATTGTGTCCGAGCGTGCCGAACATTTTACCGCTCACGCCCGGATGATTTTTCATATTTTCGCCAACGACGGCTAAAATTGATAAATCATTTTCAATCTTGAGCGGCTCAATTTTTCCGACGCTGATTTCATAAACAAATTCGCTGTCAACAATTTCTTTGGCAAGACTGCTGTATTTCTCTTCAACCGCCACGCAAATTGAATGTTCCGAAGAACTTTGCGTAATTAAGACAACATTAATATGCCCCCTTGAAAGCGAGTCGAAAAGCCGTTTTGAAAAGCCCGGAATACCGACCATCCCGCTGCCCTCAAGACTCAAAACGCTGATTTTGCCGATGCTCGAAATGCCTCGAATCGCTTCTTTTTCGAGCGTCGTTTCAGCCTCAATCAACGTCCCGAAATCTTCCGGCGCAAAAGTGTTTTTAATCCACACCGGAATTCGCTTGTTCATTACCGGCTGAATCGTCGGCGGATAAATTACCTTCGCGCCAAAATGCGAAAGTTCCATCGCTTCCTGATACGAAATATGTTGGATGTTGCGGCTGGTCTGCACCAGTCTCGGATCAGCCGTCATCATCCCGCTCACGTCCGTCCAAATTTCCAGAACTTTCGCGCTGACCGCTGCCGCTAAAATTGCAGCGGTATAATCAGACCCGCCGCGCCCCAGGGTCGTGGTCGCGCCGCTCGCATCGGCAGCAATAAAACCAGGCACAATAAAAAGTTTTGAATTTGAAGAATTAAAGAAATCTTTGATTTGTAAATTGGTCGCTTCAAAATTAACCGCCGCAAAACCAAATTTTGAATCAGTCTGGACGAGTTCCCGTGTGTCCTTCCAGATGTTTTCAATTTGAAGCGAATTTAATTTTGCCGCAAGAATGTTTGACGAAAGAATTTCGCCGAAACTGACAATCCGGTCGAGTGTTCGGGCGGTTAATTCACGCAGCATAAACACCCCTTCACAGAGGCTTTCGAGTTCGTTCAGACGCTTTTTAAGAAAGCTTAAAATTGCACTCTGCTGAGAAATCGGAATCAAATTTCGCACAATTTCAAAATGCCTGTCTTCAATCAATTTAATTTTTTCGCGAAATTCCTCATTGCCTTTTTCAGCATCGCGTCCGACTTCGATTAAAGCGTCAGTCGTTCCCTGAACGGCGGACAAAACCACAAGACAAACGTCTTTTTCGGTTGCTTTTGTAATTATTTCAACAACCTTTGCAAAATTCTTCGCGCTGGCGACCGATGAGCCGCCAAATTTCAAAACTTTCATTTTTTAAATTATTATTAAATTTTACCGAGCAAAATATCTTTTAAATCGTTGTAGTCAACATTCATTTCAACGCTTTGTTTTGGGCGTGATAATAATTCTTCAACAGTGACGGGCATTTCGCCAATTGTTCCGAGAATTTCTTTGACCGAATCAAATTTAACCGGATGCGCCGTGGCGAGAAAAAAGCCTTTTTTATTTGGATTTTGTTCCAGATATTTTTCGAGCGCGTAAAAACCGACCGCGCCGTGCGGGTCTAAAATATATCCGTATTTTTTATAAACTTCGCGCATCGTGTCCGCCGTCAATTTGTCCGACACGCTGATCGCTTCCAACTTTTTGCGCAATTTGTCCGCATCATCGTTAAAAAGTTTTAAGATTCTCACAAAATTACTCGGATTGCCAACGTCCATCGCGTTGGAAATTGTCGCTACGGAAGTTTTTGAAACCATCTCTCCCGTTTGCAAAAAACGCGGCACAATGTCGTTGGCATTGCAGGCGGCAATAAATTTTTTAAATGGCAAACCGGATGCCTGCGCCAAAAGTCCCGCGCAAATATTACCGAAATTACCGCTCGGCACTGAAACGACCGGAGCGTCTTTTTCATTCCATTGCCGCAGCGCGTAAAAATAATAAAATTGCTGAGGCAGCCAGCGCGCGATATTGATTGAATTTGCCGATGTTAAAAAAACCTTTTCTTTAATTTCATTGTCGGCAAGCGCCTTTTTGGCAAGCGTTTGGCAATCATCGAAAGTTCCTCTAACTTCAAGTGCGGTAATGTTTTGTCCGAGCGTGGTCAGCTGCAGTTCCTGAACTTTGCTTACTTTTCCGGACGGATACAAAATAACGACCTCGACATTTTCAGCGCCGAGAAAACCGCTGGCGACCGCGCCCCCCGTATCGCCGGACGTGGCAACGATGACAATTGTTTTCTCGCCTTTTTGGACGGAGAAATACTGCAGACAGCGGCTCATAAATTTTGCGCCGACATCCTTGAACGCGAGCGTTGCGCCGTGAAAAAGTTCGAGCGCGTAAATATTGTCGGTTATTTTCACCAGCGGAAAATCAAAATCGACGGTTTCGGCGCAAATTTCAAAAAGCTTTTCTTCGGGAATTGTTCCGCCGACAAACGGTCGAATAACTTCAAAGGCGATTTCGGCTTTTGATTTATTTTTCAGACTATCGAGAAACTTTCTCGATAACGCCGGAATTTTTTCTGGAAAATATAAGCCCCCATCGGGCGCTTGACCGTTAAGAGTCGCTTCTCTAAAAGTAGCGAAACCGGCTTTTCCGTTTGTGCTAATGTATCTCATACGATAAAACAAGGTGGATGAAAGTTTCGGAAGATTTCCTTCAAATTATGATCCGAAATCATTTATCATAAAACAGTTTTTACGGTTTGAGAAACTTTTAACTTTTGAATTTATGGAAAAAGTCAGTGTTTTAGCTCCGGCAACCGTCGCCAATATGGTTTGCGGATTTGATATTTTAGGTTTCGCGCTGGAAGAACCGAACGATTCGATGACCGTTAGAATTATTAAAGAGCGTAAAATCGAAATTATCAATCGAGATGATTTTGATTTGCCGACGGTAGCTAAAAAAAATGTCGCGGGAGTCGCGCTCCTTGCGATGCTCGAAAAAATCGACGAAAACATCGGTTTTGAAATCGAGACGACAAAAAAAATCAAACCCGGAAGCGGCATCGGTTCGAGCGCGGCGAGCGCCGCCGGAGCGGTTGTCGCCGCCAATCATCTGCTCGACAAACGATTTACGGAACTCGACTTAATTGAATTTGCAATGAGCGGCGAAGAACTGGCAAGCGGCTCAAAACACGCCGACAATGTCGCGCCGTGCGTTTTGGGCGGTGTCACGCTGGTTCGTTCAAACGATCCGCTGGACGTTATCAAACTTGATTTTCCGGAACTTTTCGTGACGATTGTTCACCCGCAAATCGAAGTTAAAACGTCGGACGCGCGCGAAATTTTGAAACAGCAAATTTTACTTAAAAACGCGATCAGACAATGGGGAAATATCGCCGGACTGGTTGCCGGTTTGATGAAAAAAGATTACGAACTAATTTCGCGCTCGCTCGAAGACCGAATAATCGAGCCGACGCGCAGCATTTTAATTCCAAAATTTGACCAAATCAAAACCGAAAGCAAACAAGCGGGAGCTTTAGGCGGAGGCATCTCCGGTTCGGGTCCTTCAATTTTTATGTTGAGCCAGACCGAGGAAACCGCGCAAAAAGTTGAAGGCGTGATGCGGCAAAATTATCAAAATATCGAACTTGATTTCAACACCTACGTCACAAAAATCAATTCAAACGGCGTTACGATTGTGTAAATTAGAAGCTGTTTAAAATGGCTCGAAAACATAAAATGAAAATTCAAAAAATAGCGACGCGCTAAAACTAACGGAGAATTTTTAATGGATAATATTTTAGTTTATCTGTATGACGAAGCCGGATCCAAAGAGAAAATTACGCTCGATGAAAATATCATTAACAACTTAAACGACCGGCAGCTTTTGTGGATCAACGTCTTACAGCGAGATGAAGAGCTAATTAAACAGATCACAACAGCTTTGCATTTGGAAAAGGTTCCGATTAAGGGTATTTTGAGAACAAACGAAAGACCTAAAATTTACACGCACAAAGATTTCTATCATTTTTTTATAGTTTCGGTGGAAGACGTTGAAAACGCCCAGCTACGTTCGATTCCAATTGACTTTCTGGTCGGCAATAATTTTGTCGTCACTGTTCACGACGGCGATGTCAATTATCTTCAGGAATTTACCCACAAAAATACGAGTGAAACTTATATTGGCGAACTC